>JAKALV010000002.1 GCA_021824055.1 Acidobacteriota bacterium | reverse complement strand
CACGCAGCCGCCCGCGCGCTACAACGAAGGCTCGCTGGTCAAGGCGCTCGAGGAAGACGGGATCGGCCGTCCGAGCACCTATGCGTCGATCATCGCCGTCCTGCAGGCGCGCGACTACGTGAACAAGGTCGAGGGGCGATTCTGGCCCACGATCCTGGGCCGCCGCCTCGTCGAGAAGCTGCTGTCGCCGGTGTTCGACGACATCCTCGACATCGAGTACACGGCGCGCATGGAAGACCGGCTCGACGACATTGAAAATGGCAAGGCCGAGTACGCCGACGTGCTGAAGACCTTCTACAAGAGTTTCCAGAAGGATCTGAAGCGCGCGGCGAAGGAGATGCCCAACTTCAAGGAAGGGCAGCCCACCGGCGTCACGTGCGACAAGTGCGGGACGGGCGAGATGGTGGAGAAGTCGGGCAAGTTCGGCATCTTCCTGGCGTGCAGCCGGTACCCGGATTGCGACAACACCAGGGAAATCGAGACGCCCGCGGCGCCGTCCACGGACGAACTCGACGAGGCCTGCGAAAACTGCGGCAAGCCGATGGCCGTCAAGCGCGGCCGCTTCGGCATGTTCCTGGCCTGCACCGGGTACCCTGAGTGCAAGACGACGCGCAAGATCATCACGTCGAAATCCGGGGTGGCCGCGGCGAAGCCGGACCAGATCCTCGATGAGAAATGCCCGAACTGCGGCAAGAACCTCGTGATCAAGCAGGGCCGTTTCGGCGAGTTTACGGCCTGCACGGGCTATCCCGACTGCCGCTACGTGAAGCAGAAGCTGACCGGCATCAAGTGCCCGAAGGACGGCGGCGACGTGGCGGAGCGCAAGTCGCGGCGGGGCAAGGAATTCTATGGCTGCGTGAATTATCCGAAGTGCGACTTCACGTTGTGGAACAAGCCGATTCCCGAAGAGCACTGCCCGAAGTGCAAGTGGCCGTTTCTCACCGAGAAGATCACCAAGCGCCACGGGCGCCAGCTGATCTGCGCGAACGAGGCGTGTGACTACGTGCGAGACGCGCCGCTGGTGGAAGAAGTCGTCACGGCGTGATCCGGAAACTGGTCTGAGGATGGACCCGACCGACGACGTTGATCTGAGGAATGCCCTCGCAACGGCTGCCAAGATCGCTGCGGCTGGAATTTCGATCTACGACAGCTTGGCTGGTCAAGAGGACCTGCATTTCACTGACCGGCAAGTTGAGTTGCTGATCCGCAACCACTTGATGGGGCAGAGCTTAGACTTCCCATTGCGAACAAGATCTAAGGTGATGAAGTCTCACGTGTGCGAGGCGCTTGGCTACCCTGTGCCGACGTCATTCAAGAGGTGTCGCCCGAGGTTTCTTGGCCAAGATCTTGACAGTCTACGTTCAGAAGTCGCTGAACCTCCAGGTTTGGAATGAGGAACTGACCGGCAGTCGGAGGTATGCGTTGATCCGCCTATCGGACGACAACAGCGTGACGGATGTTCGTGTAGTGCGGGGACACTTGTTGGCGACATTCGACCGAACCGGTACCTTGACCTCGAAGTTCCAGGCCAAGAGGCACGATGCGATGGCTTCGAACGTGTTGGTGTCGGCGAGCGACACCGCAACCGTGCAAGCTCTCCGAGCCACTGAGAAGTGGTGTCATCTGTTCGACGTCACAGAGATATTCGGCAATCTGTCTCGGCTGGTTGGAAAGAGGTTCGCGAATCCCGGGAAGGATCAGGAGCGGGGGCGTGGAGCCCTCCTGCATCAGTTGGTTGAGCTTGCGCTCGGTGAGGAGGAGCACACGGACACGGGCCGATTTCCGGATGTTCCGAACCAGTTGTTGGAGTTGAAGCTCCAGACGTCACCGACCATTGACTTGGGACTCATCTCTCCGGACAGCCGGGACGCAATCCAAGAGGGCTGCGACGTTTCCCATTGTGATATTCGCTATGCCATCTTCTACGCGCACCTTGACGGCGACGACGTTGTGCTAGACAGCGTTGTTGTTGCGACCGGCGAGGACTTCTTCAATTTCTTTCGACGTTTCGAAGGTCGGGTTATAAACCGGAAGCGACAAATTCCCTTGCCGAAGGATCTCTTCAGGTAGCCCAAAAGCCTGGCAAACTAGAGCGTCCAATTGAGCTTGCCCTTCTTCATCCAGCACGCCATTTGACGTGCCATCTTCGGACCCTGCGAGCGACTTGACCATCTGAATGGCCGCCCGAGAGGCCTCGTTCGCGACAGCGGGCAAAGGAAATTCCTTTACGTATTGTGTGATGAACCTGCGCTTACCTGAGTAGAGCTTGTTGTGAAAAACGGCGTCGTAGTAGACGGGGATCAGGCTGGATCGGGACACCGCTAACATCAACCAAAGCCAATCCTCGTGGATGCCAGGCGCGCAGTGAATCCAATAGCAATCGCCGTTGACGATGGCACCACTTCGATCCACCGCAAATAGCGGCGTTTCTGAAATGTCAGGAAATACGAGCTTCGGAAGTCGCCATGCCCCCGGGCTCTGCGGGACCCAGATTTCGTACCAAGCTCGTTTTGCCTCCAGAACGTAGGTCCTGCCTTCTAGTCTGGGGCGATGCGATTCGAGATAAGCCCGAGCGCGCGGGTAAGTCTCTAGGTCAATCGCTTCGCGTTTTCCGGTCGCGGTCTCGCGATGTGTGTAAAGGACCCGTGTTGTGCCTGTCGAGCCTCCACCGATTGACAGGCCTTGGATCGAGTCTCTCGTCACCAGCGGACGGAGCAATTCTGCCTCTGGCCGGACAGCCTCCGGCAAGCTGTGCCAGTCATTTCGAATGAAGACGGAATCTGCTGTTGTCTTTATTCCCACTCTGATTGAGCCGACTTCTCCGAACGTCTTTGCCGTTGCTCGGCGGACGGCATCGAGCCAGTCCCTACCGTTTGGACTCTCAAGGGACCAAGGTTTGCGGTCGTCCTCATGAGTGGCCAGGCTCCCAACCTCAAGTTCGTAGGTTCCAGTTAGAGTCTGGATTGCCCCGGCGACGGGCGAAGAGAGCGCGTCAAACAGCGAGGTATGCGAAACAACCCTGTCAGTCTCGCCGCACTCTCTCGCGTAAATTCTGAGGAACTGACCACCTTTGTTGGGGGCTTCCGCTGACGATGGGCGAGCGATCATGATCGCAGGGAGCACGGCAGCCTCAAAGAGTTTGGTGTCCCCGAGGTCGATCACGCGCAATATGTCGAATTGCTCCCTGATCAGACGTCTCGTCGCGGTTCCAGATCGCGTCAACATGAACCTGTTCGACGTTAGAAGGGCCATCACGCCGTCTGGAGCCAGATGGAACGTGATCGCCTTCATGAATGCCTGATAGAGATCCGCGCGACCAGCCAGGTCAAATCGCCGCGAGATTTGCTGAGAGCGCGCTGCTCCCAACACCTGCGTTCGAACGTAGGGCGGATTCGCAATCACAAGATCAAACGTCTGATTTTTCGGCGATGCTTCTCGAAGCAGCGGTGACTCGGCCCTTTCCGCCGTGAGCTCCAGAAAATCGCACGCCTCCACTTGGACGTTGGCACAAATCTCTCGAAGGCGACCACCTGCTCTATCCACGGCGGCCGGGTCGGTCTCGAAACCCGTGACGCTAACGTTGGCGAAGCCTGCGTCGCGTAGCGCCACGACCGCTGCCACAAGCAGCTCGCCGTCTCCGCAGGCCGGGTCCATTACGCGAATCGTCCGCCGTCCAGGCAAGAAGGGAATGGCTTGTCCGGCCAAAAAGGCAGCGAGGAGCGGCGGCGTGAAGTGGATGCCGTTCTTCTTCGCGTCAGGAAACGAGCTCGCCTTCATGGAAGTCTTGGGTGATTCTATCGTCGTCCGCTCCCTCAGTCATAGTGTTTGATCAAGAGCTGTTGCCTTCTTACTCTCTTACCAAGCCCCCGAACGCGACTATCATCAAGTCACATGATTCGTATTGTCGGCGGCGGTCTCGCGGGCTGCGAGGCGGCCTGGCAGGCGGCTGAAATGGGCGTGTCGGTGACGCTCCACGAGATGCGTCCCGTGCAGCCCACCACCGTGCACCAGACGGACCGGCTCGCCGAGCTGGTCTGCTCCAATTCCTTCCGCGGTGACAAGCTCGACAACGCCGTCGGTCTCCTGAAAGAGGAGATGCGGCGGCTCGGCTCGCTGGTGATGCGCACGGCCGATCGCGTGAAAGTGCCGGCCGGGGCCGCGTTGGCGGTGGATCGCGGGAAGTTCGCGGACGAGATGACCGCGGCGATCGAGGGGCATCCGCGCATTCGTCTCGAGCGCGGTGAAGTCCCTGAGATTCCGATTTCAACCCATGACGCGCCCGTCATCATCGCCACGGGTCCGCTCACGTCATCGGCGCTCACCGCGTCGATCGCGGCGTTTGTCGGCGGTCAGCATCTCGCGTTCTTCGACGCGATCAGCCCGATCGTGCTCGCCGAGACGATCGACATGACGAAGGTCTTTCGCGCGAGCCGCTGGAATCGCGGCGACAACGCGGACGGCGACTACCTGAACTGCCCGTTCACCCGGGACGAGTACCTGCGGTTCCACGAGGCGATCGTCACGGCGGAAAAAGCCACCGTGCACGACTTCGACCACACGAAGTTCTTCGAAGGGTGTCTGCCGATCGAGGTCATGGCGCATCGCGGCGTCGACACGCTGCGGTTCGGGCCGATGAAGCCGGCGGGTCTCGACGATCCGAAGACCGGCCGCTGGCCGTACGCGGTTGTGCAGCTGCGCCAGGACAACCTGGCCGGCGATCACTACAGCCTGGTGGGATTTCAGACGCAGCTGAAGTGGGGGGAGCAGGCGCGCGTGCTCAAGCTGATTCCCGGTCTCGAGCACGCCGACTTCGTGCGCTTCGGCATGATCCACCGGAACACGTACATCAACGGGCCGACCGTGCTCGACGCCACATGGCAGACGCGCGCGCGGCCGAGCTTGTTCTTCGGCGGCCAGGTGTCGGGTGTCGAAGGCTATGTGGAATCGTCGGCGTCCGGCTTGATCGCGGGCATCAATGCGGCGCGGCTCGCGCTGGGGCTCGAGCCGGCGGCACCGCCCAGGACGACCGCCATCGGGGCGCTCGGTTACTACGTGTCCCATGCGGATCCGACACACTACGATCCGTCGAACATCACGTTCGGCATCATGCCGCCGCTGGACGCGCCGCCCAAGGGGAAACACGACCGGCAGCTCGCGCTGAGCGCGCGCGCGCTTGCCGATCTGGACGCGTGGCGCGCGGTACTATCGGTACATGCTTAAGGAACACAGCCGCGCGTTCGTCGCGTTCCTGAAGCTCAACCGGAACGTGTCCCCCAATACCGTGCGCGCCTACGACGCCGACGTCACCCAGTTCCTGGAGTTCGTGGCCGCCCGCGACGGCGTCAAACCCAGTCAGGTGGCGCCGGAGCGGCTCGATGCCATCGCCATTCGTGACTTTCTCGGCGACCTGCACAAGCGCGGACTGAGCCGCGCGTCAGCGGCGCGCCGGTTGTCGGCGTTGCGCACGTTCGCGAAGTACCTCGTGCGCGAAGGCGTGCTGCCCGACGATGCCACGCAACTGGTCGGGGCGCCGAAGCGCGAGCAGTCGCTGCCGGCGCACCTGGGCCACGCCGAGATCGACGCGCTGCTCGCGGCGCCCGACGTCTCGACCGTGCCCGGCCGGCGCGATCGCGCGATTCTCGAGCTGTTCTATGCGTCGGGCCTTCGGCTCAGCGAATTGGCGGGGGCGGACCTCGAGGACATCAACCTGTCCGGCCGCATGATCCGCGTGCGCGGCAAGGGCGGCAAGGAGCGGCTGCTGCCATTCAATAACTCCGCATCGGATGCCATTCGATCCATGCTGGGGGATGCGGCGGCCCTCCAAACCTTGTTAGGGCAGAGGGCAGAGGGCAAAGGGCAAAGGTACAGGGAAGAGGGAAAAGGGAAGAGGGTTGCGTCTCGCGGGCCGCAGAAGACGCCCTTGTTCCTCAGTCTGCGCGGTGCGCGGCTCACCACGCGCAGCATCGACCGCATCGTGCGTCAGCACGTCCGGACGGCGGCGATCACGACGGGCATCAGCCCGCACGCCCTCCGGCACACATTTGCGACGCACCTGCTACAGGCCGGTGCCGATCTGCGCGCGATTCAGGAATTGCTGGGGCACGCGCAGCTGACGACCACGCAACGCTACACGCATCTCGACGTGGGGCGCCTGATGGACGTCTACCGCCAGGCGCACCCGCGCGCGAAGCTGTCGAAGTAAAACGCAGGGCCGAGCTGAAGCTCGGCCCTGCGTCAAGAGCGTTCTAACTCGCGACCGGCTCGAGTGTCCGGCGTGATCTCGGAATCTCGATGTTCAGAATCTTGATCTTGTAGTTCATCACTCGTGGACTGATCGACAGCAGCTCGGCCGCGTCCTTCTGGACCCAGTTCGACATCCGCAGCGCTTCCAGCACCGCCTGGCGTTCAATTTCTTCCAGGGCGATGCCCGTCGGCGGAATCTTGATCGCCGGCACCTTCTCGCTGCCGCTCGCGGACTGCTGGTCGCCGATCTGGAGGTCGCTGATGCTGATGACCGTGGCGTCGGTCAGCAGCACGGCGCGCTCGATCACGTTCTCCAGTTCGCGGATGTTTCCCGGCCAGTTGTGACGCATGAGCACCTTGAGGGCGTCCGGCTGAATGCCGTCCACCTTCTTCTTCAGTTCCGTCGCGTACCGGCGCACGAAGAACTCGGCCAGCGCGCCGATGTCGTCCTTGCGATCGCGCAGCGGCGGCATCTCCACCGACACGACATTGAGGCGATAGAACAGGTCCTCGCGGAACTTGCCCTCCGCCACCATCTGGCTGAGGTTCCGGTTGGTCGCGGCGATGATGCGCACGTCCACGCGCAACGTGCGCGTGCCGCCGAGGCGCTCGAACTCGTGCTCCTGCAACACGCGCAGGATCTTGGCCTGCGTGTTGGCGCTCATGTCGCCCACCTCGTCCAGGAACAGCGTGCCGCCGTCGGCCTGCTCAAACCGGCCGATGCGCTGCTTGTCCGCGCTCGTGAACGCGCCCTTCTCGTGTCCGAACAGTTCCGATTCGAGCAGGTTCTCCTGCAGCGCCGCGCAGTTGACCTTGACGAAGGCCTTGCTGGCGCGCAGCGAGTTGTGGTGAATCGATCCGGCGATCAGCTCCTTGCCCGTCCCCGTTTCGCCGCGGATCAGAATCGTGGAATTGCTGCGCGCCACCTTCTTCACGATGCTGAGCACCTGCTGCAGCGCGCCGCTCGCGCCGACGATGCGATCGAAGTCGTAGATGTCCTGCTGCGCCGTGCGCAGGTAGTCCACCTGATACTTGAGGTGCCGGATCTCGATCGCTTTCTCGATCTTCAGCTCCATTTCCTCGATCTCGAACGGCTTCTGCACGAAGTCGACGGCGCCGATCTTCATCGCTTCGACGGCCGTATGAATCGAGCCGAACGCGGTCATCAGAATGACGGCGGCGTTGGGCTGCAGCTTGCGCGCCGTGCGCAGCACGTCCATGCCGTCCGCGCCGCCCATCCGGAGGTCGGTGAGGACGACGTCGAACTGGCTGTCCTGCAGGCGCTCGATCGCCGCCGTGCCGTTGGCGGCCTCCTCCGTGTCGTGCCCGGCGTTGCCGAGCGCGCGCACGAGACCTTTGCGCAGTGAATCGTGATCATCAACGACGAGAATACGACCCATCTGGGTTCTCCATAATCAAAGGACGGCACGTGACTGGACGTGGTAAACACCGCCCGCGCCCTTGCGGGCGCAGGTAACTACCACGTCCAGTCACGTGCCGTCCTTGGTGAAAGACAAGGGCCGGATCGGCGTGACCGGCAGCGTGACGGTAAACGTGGTGCCGTGTCCCAGCGCGGACGTGGCGTGAATGGTGCCGTCGTGCGCGTCAACCACCTTGCGCACGATGGCCAGTCCCAGGCCGGTGCCCTGGGGTTTGGTCGTGAAGAACGGACTGAAGATGCGCTCGAGGTCGTCGGCCGAGATGCCCGGGCCGTCGTCATGCACTTCCACCCGCACGCGGGACGGCAGCGAGTGCGTGCCGCCGAGCGGCTCGACTTCGCCCATCAGCAGCCGGGCCCGGATCCGGACGCGGCCCCGGCCGCCCATCGCTTCAAACGAGTTCGCGATCAGATTGGCGAACATCTGCCGGAGCTGGTGCGCGTCGGCGGTGAGGTCGGGCACGTCCGGGTCCACCGACATGTCCATGACCACCGATCCTCGCGGAATCTTGCCCTCCGCCATCGTCACCGATTCGGCGAGCACCGCGATCAGCGACACGGACTCGGGCTGCAGCTGAATCGGCCGCACGTATTCGAGCACTTCCACGACGATGGCGTTCGCCATCTTGGCTTCCTTGATGATGTCGTCGAGCTGCTCGCGGACGTCCACGTCGTGGGCGTCTTCGCGATCGCGAAACTGCCGCCGCAGCACGCCCGCCATGACTTCGATGCTCGCGAGCGGGTTCTTGACCTCGTGGGCGATGGCCGCGGCCATTTCGCCGAGCGTGGCCAGGCGGTCGCGCAGCCGCTCGCGTTCCTCGAGCTGTTCGACCTGCGTCAGATCCTTGAAGAACAGCGTGGCGCCCGCCGCCTGCCCGTCGTCGTCGTAAATGCGCGAGAGCGAATAGCCAATGGCTTTGCCGGTGCGCCGCAGGCGCATCTCGGCGCGGTTGGGGAGGTCGTCGCTGTCGAAGGCGGCTTGCAGCACGCCAATGACTTCCGGGCAGTCCACGAGCACTTCCGTAAACGGACGCCCAAGATCGTTGGTCTGAGGTGGCAGGCCCAACGACCGGTACGCGATGTCGTTCATCACCGCCAGCAGACCGTTGCGCGTGATGGCGAGCACACCGGTCCGCAGGTTCGAAACGAGATGCCGGTAGAACCGGTCATCAACCCTCCGCGAACGGACGGAGTGCGTCACTTTGACTGCCTGCAGGCGCGCCATCTCTCGCTACTCTCGCAAGGCGCGTACCTGTCCGCGAACTGACAGGACAGACGAATCTGTGAGCAGCACGGCTGCCAGATGGATCGTTGGGGCATTCAGTGATTACAGAATACTCCGTAAATTACAAAGATGTAATATTTTGTAGCTCTTCCCATTGCTCCATGAGATCCCGGACCTCCCACATCAAGGTCTGGTGGCGATCGATCACGGTCCTGGAGGCCTCCCGGTCGTCGTAGAACCCGGGCGCAGCCATCTGGGCTTCGGTGTCCCTGATGGCCTGCTCCTTTGCGGCGATCCGCGCTTCGAGATCGGCGATGCGCTGCGCGCGCTGCTGTTCGGCACGCTGTTTCTTCCGGGCCTCCGCGTCGGCAAGGCGTTTGGCTTCGCGCGCCGCGTGCCCCTGAAGCGGGACGGCCGGGGCCGATGGGGGGTGTTGTTGCGTCGGAGTCCTGGCCGGCGGCGGCGATGGGGCGCGGGCGGCCTGAGGTTGTTGCGCTGATGCCGCGGTCTGCTTCTCGCGCTGGGCCTTGCTCCAGAGGTACTCCTCGTACGTGCCCGGGTACATCTCGATGCCGCCGTGACCCACGGCGATGATCTTTGTGGCGAGGCGATCGACGAAGTACCGGTCGTGTGACACGAAGATGAGCGTGCCGCCGAAATCGGCGAGGGCATCGAGCAGCACGTCTTTCGAATCGAGGTCCAGGTGGTTGGTCGGCTCGTCGAGCAGCAGCGTGTTGGCGGGCCGCAGGAGCATGCGCGCGACGGCCAGCCGCGTGCGCTCGCCGCCGGAGAGCACGCCCGCCTTCTTGAAGATGTCGTCGCCTTCGAAGAGGAACCCGCCGAGGATGTTGCGGATCATTGGAACCATGCCGACCGGCGAATCGGCTTCGAGCGTCTGGTAGACCGTCTTCGAGGGCTCGAGGCGGTTGGCTTCGTCCTGGGCGAAGTACTGCATGACCACCTGGTGTCCCAGCGTGCGGTCCCCCTGATCCGGCGCCTCCGCGCCGGCGAGGAGGCGCATCAGCGTCGACTTGCCGGCGCCGTTGGGCGCCACCAGCGCGATGCGATCGCCGCGCTCGATGTGCAGCGTGATGTCGCGGAGCACGACCTTGTCGCCGTAGGCCTTGCCTACGTGCCTGAGTTCCATCACCACGCGTCCGCTCTTCGGGCACGCCGGGAACGTGAAATGCACGCGCTTGCGCTCGGGCGGCACTTCGATCGGCACGATCTTTTCGTACATCTTGATGCGGCTCTGCACCTGCGCGGCCTTGGTGGCCTGATAGCGGAACCGGTCGATGAACGCCTTCATCCGCGCCATCTCCTCGTCCTGGTCCCGCTTGGCCGCGCGCAGGCGCTCGAGGTTCGCGTCGCGCTGCACCAGATACTTCGAATAAGTGCCGACGTAGTCGGTGATCTTGCGCAGCGACAGGTCCGCGATCTTGGTCACGACGGCATCGAGGAAGAAGCGGTCGTGCGAGACCAGGACCACCGGATGCGGATAGGCCGAGAGGTATTCCTCGAGCCAGTTGCGCGCGTCGAGGTCCAGATGGTTGGTGGGCTCGTCGAGCAGCAGGAGCGTGGGACGCCCGAGCAGCAGTTTGGCGAGCGCAATGCGCATCTGCCACCCACCGGAAAACGTCTCGGTGGCCTTGTCGAAATCCTCGCGCGCGAAGCCGAGGCCCTGCAGCACCTGCGCCACTTTCAGGTCGATGCTGTAGCCGTCTTCGCGGCGGAACATCTCGCTGAGGTCGTGGTATTTCACGAGCAGCGTCTCGTGTTCGCCGTCGGCCAGCGCGGGATCGGCGAGCGCGTGTTCGATGCGCGAGATCTCGCGTTGCGCCTCGAGCAACGGCGCGAACGCGAGCGCGACTTCCTCGAACAGCGTGTGGCCGCGGTGGTTGAGGCCGTCCTGCGGCAGATAGCCGACGGTGAGCGCGGCCGGCTTGATGATCAGGCCGCTGTCGGGCTCGTCGAGCCCCGCCAGCATCCGCAGCAGCGTCGTCTTGCCGGCGCCGTTCGGTCCGCACAGACCCACGCGCTCGCCGTCGGTCACCTGCCAGGTGACGTTGTCGAGCAGTACGCGCTGGCCGAAGGACTTCGTGAGGGACGAGAGCTGAATCATTGACAAAGACCGGACTTAAGGCAGAAGGCAAAAGGCAGAAGGCAGAAACAAGTCAGAAACGAAGTGAGAAACAAAGTCAGTAAGGAATAAAAAGAACAACAGGAGACAACTGCTCCGAGTTTGTGACTTCGAACGTGTTTCTGCCTCTTGCCTTCTGCTTTTTGCCTTAACAAGTGCTGTTCATTCCACCGTCGGCACCGGTTCGCCGAGCGCGCGCGCCGCGGCGGCGAGAATGCGCGGCAGGCGGAACGGCTTCGTCAGGTAACCGGACACGCCAAGGTTGATCGCTTCGATGGCGCTGGCTTCCGTGGAATAGCCGGTAATGATGATTACGCGCAGGTCGCTCACGAGTTTCCGCGCCTCACGGATGACCGACAGGCCGTCCATGCCCGGCATCTTCAGGTCGGTGATCAGCAGGTCGTATTCCACCGCGCGCATCTTGTCGATCGCCGACGGGCCGTCGTCGGCCGAATCCACATCGTAGTCGGCCATCGTCAGCGTCTTCGAGAGGAGGTCGCGCACGGCCTGCTCGTCATCGACGACCAGGATCCGCGGACGCTCGCCCGGGTGCTGGTGGTCATCGGGGAGCCGGCCGGACCCCGATGCCGGCCGACTCGACTCGAGCCACGCGTCGATATCCCGTTTCCGGAAGCGCCATTGGCGCCCGACCCGTACGGCCGGAATCTTCCCGGCCTTGATCAGGCGGTAGACGGTGCGAAGGTTGACTTGAAGATAGTCAAGGACCTCCTCAGTGGTCAGAAAGTTTTCGTCGCTCATGTCGGCCAAATGACGGAAGAATCCACTGGGGGCGCGCGAAAAAGCATAGCACTATACTGGCCGAAGTCCTGCTCCCGTCGTCCCGTACAGACTCTCCCGGCGGCCCGGCCGTCTTAGTTGCCAGAAGCCGGGTGGGCCGGGCTTGGGGGACGCGGGACAGAGAAAGCCTGTGTGAGCGCTACGCCAATTACTGATGAGGAACTCGTCGCCCGCGCCCAAGCGGGGGACCTGGAGAGCTTCAACCAGCTGGTTGCCCGCTGGGAGCGCCCGATCTACGCCCTGGCCTACCGGACCTTGGGCCGGGAAGAGGACGCCCGCGATGTCGTGCAGGAGGCGTTCCTGCGCGCCTTCCGGGGCCTCAAAGGGTTCAAGGGGCAGGCCAAATTCTCCTCCTGGCTGTATCGGATCACGCTGAATTTATGCCGCGACTGGATGCGGAAAGCCCGCCGGGCCCCGCTGATCCAGGTGCCGGAGAGCGAAGACGGTCTGGACATGGCGGAACAGATCCCGTCGCCGGCCGAGTCGGTTGAGGAACTGGTAAACCGCCGGGAGATGTCAGCGGCGGTGGCCAGAGCGATGGCGGAGTTGCCCGAGGAGCAGCGCGCGGCCATCCTGATGAAAGAGTTTCATGGCCTGACGTTTCAGGAAATTGCGGACGCGCTCGATTGTCCGCTGAGCACGGTGAAGACGCGGTTGTATCAGGGGTTGTCAGTGCTGCGGCGGCGCCTCGAGCGCCGGCAGGCCGACGAAGCCAGCTTGCGGCGTGCGAGCTGGGAGAGCACGAGTTAAGAGCAGGTTGGTAGTTGCAACGAAGGACCCACAACATGTGTGACGATCGAGAAAAACTGATCGCGTATCTCTATGACGAGGCCGACGCCGGCGAGCGGCGTCAGGTAGACGCGCATCTGGCCGAATGCGCCGAATGCCGCGAGGAACTGCGCGGGTTGCGCGGCGTGCGTCAGGACCTGCTCGCCTGGGGCGTGCCGGAACACGGGTCGGTGTGGAAGCCCTTTGTGGCGCCGCAGACTGTCGCGTGGTGGCGGCAGGTGCCGGCGTGGGGCCTCGCGGCCGCGGCGATGCTGGTCTTCGGCATCGGGCTCGCGGGCGGATTCGCCGCGCGCGCACTGGCGTCGGCGCCGCCGGCAACCGGGCAGGCGCAGATGCAGATGCAATTGCCGCCGACGGCGCCCGCGCCTGTGCCGCAGACCGTGGCGGCCACACCCGAGCAGCTGCGCGTCCTCGAAGAGCGGATCGCGTCGATCGAGCGCGTGGCGCTCCGTCGGCCCGAGTCGGCGCCGGTAAACGACGTCAGGCTGACCCGCGCGGAACTCGAGCAGCTCATCAAGGAGAGCGAGGGCCGCATCAATCAGCGCACGGCGCAGAAGATCTACTCGGCCGTGATCGACATGGCCAACCAGCGCCAGCGCGACATGGCGTCCATCTCGCAGCAGATCAGCGACGCGCAGGACAAGACCTACGGCAATCTGGCGAGAGTGGCGAATCGCGGCAGCGTTGAGAAAGAGAAGGAGCAGTAACCGTGAAGGCCCATCAGACACTCGCACTCACCGCGCTGATCGTCGGCTGCTCGGTGCCGGCCTTTGCGCAGGCCCAGCGGCCGTCCGCGCCCGCGGACGCGACGCCGAATCTCCGGTTCCAGGTGCGGACGATGGAGACCGTGCTGACGAGCGCGGTGCAGAACGGCGTGGATCGCCTGGCGCATAAGATCAACGAAGTGGCGCCCGGCCTGAGGCTGTTTGCCGGCCTGCCGCACGCCCATGGGTATCAGCTCGAGAACGTGGGATGGTTCTTCGATGTCGAAGTGCCGGACATTTATCCCGGCTCCGCGGATCTCTACGTCGAGTTGCTGCCGACATCGGGCGTGAGCGCCACCGGCCGCCAGGTGAACAACCGTGGCGGCGTGACGTCCACGGTGCGGCCCGACGCGATCGAGCCGGCCGTCGTCCGCGATCCGCGCGGCGAGTACCGGACCGCGATCCGTGAGGCCCTGATCGACGCCATGCTCGACTTTGGCCAGATGCCGCTCAAGCCGTCCGAGTCGCTGACGATCGGCGCGCGCGGAACGGATCCGGTGGGCCCGGCGGTCGCGGGGGACGAATCCGTGGCGCTCGTGCTGAGCATCAAGGGCGAAGACCTCACGGCCCTTCGCGCCGGCAAGATCACGCGTGAAGAAGCGAAGGCGCGCATCAAGATTCGCGACGACCGCCGATAGGCACGTCCATCGTGAGCGGCACCGGGCCGGATCAAAAAGCCCCGGCTGGGGTCTAATATCGAGTCATGCGAATCCCCCGTGGGGTCTCTGTTGCCGCGTGTGTCACCGGCCTGGCCGTTGCGTTCCTGTCCGCGGGCGGCTGCGGTCCGGCGGTGGCGCTGGACAAATCCGTGCAACTGGTTGACGTGCACTCCGGCTACGTCGACCTGGGCATCGTGAACGGCGAAACCAAGCTCGTGCCGTCGGCCACCGTCCGCGTGCAGAACACCGGCGCTTCAACCCTGAGTGGATTCCAGTTGTCGGCGGCGTTCTGGCGTGTCGGAGACGATGGCCAGAAGGACGAACTGCTGCTGCCGCATCTGGTGGCGACAGATCTGGCGCCGGGCGCCACCAGCGATCCCATCGTCATCCGCGCGAACTATGGCTACACGCTGGAAGGTGCGCGCGCCGACTTCTTCAAACACTCCATGTTTGTGGACTTCACGATCAAGGTGTTCGGCAAGGTCAACGGGCGCCTCTACAAGATCGGCGAGGTCAGCGTGGAGCGGAAGATTCTCCCGAAAGACGCAGCAGTCCCCACAACGTAAGCAGGGCCAGCGTGCCGTCCGTCACCGCGAACAGCAGGAACGACGCCGGCGAGGCGTTCACGATGTAGTCGATCACAAAGGCGGCGGCGCCGGCGCCTTTGAGGATGGGACCGAACACCCACAGGTACCCGCGATGCGTGACCGGGTCGCGCCACGGCGCCGCATAGCCCAAGCCGACACAGATCAGAAAAATTCCCAGCAGTTTGGCGAACAGGATCGGTTCCGGCACCGGCACGTGAAAGACCGTGGCCAGTGTGCCGGTTGCCGCGAGCATTAGGATCCCGACGCCGAGATCGTAGATACCGGAAATGCCCGCGACGACCGACAGAAATTTCACTTCGAGCTCTTCTTCAAGGCTCCACGGTACGTCTGCGTCTTGCCGGCCTCAACGATGATCTCGTCGTTGAGGGTGACATAGCCATCGGCGCGAAGTTCGAGCTGGTGCGTGCCGGCCGACACGTCGAGGTGGCGGCTGAGTCCGTTGAAATCGTCCACGAGGCCCTGCAGCACGCCGTCGATGTAGACCTTGGCCTTGTCCGGGCGGACGCGCAGCCGGATCGATCCGGTCTCGCGCTTCGGTTCATCGCGGCGCGACGTGCCGCCACCGCCATAGCCATAGTCATACGGCGAGTAGCCGTAGGTTCCGTACATCCCGTAGTACGGGTCGTACCACGGGTCGTACCACGGCGTCGGACCGTACCACCACAAGCCGTACCGTCCAAACACCCAGCGCGTGCCGCCCACGCGCCACGGATCGTACGTCACGTAGCCGTAGCCCCAGCCGCCCGTGTACCACGGATACCAGCGGCCCCACGGACTGAACGGATAGCCGGCGTCACGCAGCCAGTCTGACCCGAGGTTGATCATCGGGCTCGGACTGCGGCGCACGGCCGTGTTGGTGATGGGCCTGCCGTTGCGATCGCGGCTGCCGGCGCCCACATACGTGGGCTGCGTTGATCCGCTGCCGACGATCACGCGCGACGGCGTGCTTGAGCCACCACGCCGGACGGCACTTGACCCGGAGCTGCTTGAGCCCGAACTGCTGGAGCTTGAACCGCTCGACGTGCTCGATCCGCTGGATCCACTGGATCCGCTCGGCGGCGGCGCTGACCGGGGCGGCGGGGCCGAACGAGGTGGCGGCGCCTGTGGGATGAAGGGCATTTCCCGGCTCGAGCCGCCGGATGTCGAGGACCCCGAGCTTGGCGGCGAAGGTGGTGGAGGCGGCGGCGCCTCACTGGACGTCGTCGTGGTACGCGGGATGGCCTGGGCGGTCGCGATCGCGGGCACCATGAGCGCGGCGGCGATGGCCGAAACCAGCAGCAAATTGCACGTGATGCGCATAGGTCCTTCTCCAGACATCCGTCAGTGCAACTCTACTGCCACCAGCCCGGCGGCGAAAACTGGTCAATTTCGCCCGAAATCCGTGATTGTGTCCTCGCGTGCTGGCCTCGGGGGCGGACGTTTGACACAATCCCTCCATGGTTCATGCGACGACAGTGCTGGCGGTTCGGCATCAGGGCACCGTGGTCATGGCCAGTGACGGCCAGGTCACGCTCGGCCAGACCGTCGTCAAGCACGGCGCGCGGAAAGTGCGGCGCCTGTATCACGACAAAGTGCTGGCGGGCTTTGCCGGATCGGCCGCTGACGGGTTTGCGTTGTACGCGCGATTCGAAGCGAAGCTGGAAGAGCATCGCGGCCAGCTCGAGCGCGCGTCGGTCGAGCTGGCGAAAGACTGGCGCACCGACCGCGCGCTGCGCCGCCTGGAAGCGATGTTGCTCGTGGCCGACGAGCGGTTCATGTTTCTGCTGTCCGGCACCGGCGATCTGATCGAGCCCGACGATGGGATCATGGGCATCGGATCGGGCGGCGCGTTTGCCATGGCCGCCGCGCGGGCGCTGGTGGCGCACAGCCCGCTCGACACGCGCGCCGTCGTCGAACGGGCGATGGCGATTGCCGCGGACATCTGCGTGTACACCAACCACACCGTGACGCTGGAATCGCTGCCGTGACGCCGCGCGAGATCGTCGCCGAACTCGACAAGTACGTCGTCGGTCAGGGCAAGGCCAAGCGCGCGATGGCGATCGCGCTCCGCAATCGCTACCGGCGCCAGCGGCTGCCGGCCGACATGGCCGAAGACGTTGCGCCGAAGAACATTCTGATGATCGGCCCCACGGGCGTCGGCAAGACCGAGATCGCGCGGCGGCTCGCCAAGCTCGCGCAGTCGCCCTTTGTCAAAGTGGAGGCCTCGAAGTTCACGGAAGTCGGCTACGTCGGCCGCGATGTCGAGTCCATGGTGCGCGACCTGGTCGAGATCGCGGTCAAGATGCTGCGCGAGGAGCGCGAGGCCGAGGTGCGCGAGCGCGCCCGCCAGGCCGCGGAGGAGCGGCTGCTGGATCTGCTGCTGCCGCCGTCCCCGGGATCGGCGTCGCCCGACGCGGCGGTCTCGCCGTTGGGGGAGGGTTCGACCGAGGCGCAGATGGCGCGCGATCACGCGGTATCCACGCGCGAGAAGTTGCGCGATCAATTGAAGGCGGGCAAGCTCGACGCGCGCATGGTGGAAGTGGACGTGCGCGAGCGTTCGACGCCGTCGTTCGAGCTCGTGTCGGGATCGAACATCGAGGAGATCGGCGTCAACCTGCGCGACATGCTCCCGGGCATGTTTCAGAGCCGGAACAAGCGCCGCAAGGTGCCGGTGCCCGAGGCGCTCGACATCCTGGCGCAGGAAGAAGCGCAGAAGCTGATCGACATGGACGGCGTGATGAAGGCCGCGATCGAGCGCGTGGAGCAGAGCGGCATCATCTTCATTGACGAAATCGACAAGATCGCGGGGCGCGACGGCGGCAGCGGGCCGGACATCAGCCGCGGCGGCGTGCAGCGGGATCTGCTGCCGATCGTGGAAGGCACGACCGTGAACACCAAGCACGGCATGGTGAAGACCGATCACATCCTGTTCGTGGCGGCCGGGGCGTTTCATACGTCGAAGCCGTCCGACCTGATCCCCGAACTCCAGGGCCGGTTCCCCATCCGCGTGGAACTCGACGCGCTCGGCCGCGACGACTTTGTGCGCATCCTGACCGAGCCGAAGAACGCGTTGATCAGCCAGTACATCGCGCTGATGGCGACCGAAGGCCTGACCCTCGTGTTCACGAGCGACGCCATCAGCCGGGTCGCCGAGCTGGCGGCCGTGGTCAACGATCGCATGGAGAACATCGGCGCGCGGCGGCTGCACACCATGATGGAGCGGCTGCTCGACGAGGTGTCGTTTCACGCATCGGAACTGCCGGGGCAATCGATTACGATCGACACGGCCTATGTGGATCGCATGCTTGCCGACATCGTGAAGAGCGACGATCTGTCGCGGTACATCCTGTGAGCCGACTGTCCCCCCTGCCGCTCCGTCTGCTGCTCCTGGGCGTGCTCGTCGTGGTGGCGCCGGCCTGCGGCAAGCGCGGGCCGCCGCTCCCGCCGCTGCGCCCCGCGCCGGGTCCCGTGACCGACGTCACCGTGGTGCGCCGCGAGGACTCGGTGATCGTGCGGTTCAGCACGCCGATCAAGAACATGGATGGAACCGAGCCGGTGCTGTTCGACCGGGCCGAGATCTACGCGCTGACCGTCTCCGCCGGAAAGCTGTCGCCGGACCCCAGCAAGGTGGTGCAGCCGAAGAACCGGGTGGGCGAGCTGGGCAAGCAGGCGCCGCCTGCGCCAAAGCCGGCGACAGCCGATGCGACGGCTGCGCCCGACGAGCCGCCGGTGGCCCGACCGCTGGTCTTTGTGGAGAAAGTGGCGATGGACACCACGGCGCCGCCCGCACCACCGGCGGCGCCGCTGAAGCCGGTGCCGACCGCGGTTCCCGTGCCGACCGTCCCACCCGTGACGGCCACTAGTCCGGCGGCGGCCGGCGCAACGGCGACGCCACCCGTCATTCCGGGATTGGCCGTGACGACGCGGTTCTACGTGATCGTGCCCTACGCGAACCGCAAGCGCGTGGGCGCGGTGTCGGATCTCCTGCCCGTGCCCATTGGCGCCGTGCCCGTCGCGCCGCAGCAGGCCACGCTCACGTACGACGAGACGACCGTGACGCTGACCTGGGTGACGGGCGAGGACGGCGAGACATTCCATGTGTACGACGCCACGCCGCCGCTCACTGAGACGGCGAAACCCCTGACGCTCACGCCGCTCGCGGTCACCACGTTCACGCAGCCGGTGGTGTTCGGCAAGCCTGTGTGCCTGCAGGTGCGCGGCGTGAAGGCGGCGCCGCTCGGTCCGATTTCGCTCGAGAGCGCGCCGGTCAACGCGGCGTGCGTCACGCCGGTCGACACGTTCCCGCCGCCGGCGCCATCCGGCCTGATCGCGTTTGCCGCGACGGGATCGATGACGCTCACGTGGGACGGGGTGACCGCGGCGGATCTGGCCGGCTACCTCGTCTTGCGCGGCGAGGGCACGGGTGAGAAACTGCAGCCGCTGTCCGCCACACCGGTGACCGGGACGTCGTTCACGGATACGACGGCCCGCGCGGGCACACGGTACATTTACGCGGTGGTCGCGGTCGACAACGCGGTGCCGGCCAATCGCAGCAAGGAATCGAATCGCGTGGAAGAGACAGGACGCTAGACGATGATGCGTGTGTATCGAATTCAGGAGGGGGCCGGCACGCGCTACGTGTCGGAGCGCGAAGGCCAGTGGCGCCTCGTCGAGGGCGACCTCTTCGGCGCGTTCACCGAAGGCGCCGCCATCCAACCGGAGGGCCTGGAGTTTCTGGCGCCCGTGTTGCCCTCGAAGATCGTCTGCGTCGGGCTCAACTACCGGGATCACGCCATCGAGCAGGGCAAGCCGCTGCCGCCCGAGCCGCTCCTGTTCATCAAGCCGTCCACCGCCGTGATCGGTCCGGGCGCCGCCATCGAAAGCCCGATGTGGGCCGGCCGCATCGATCACGAAGCCGAGCTGGGCATCGTGATCGGCAAGCGCGCCACGGCGGTGCCGCTCGGCCGGGCGCACGAATTTATTCTCGGGCTCACGTGCGTCAACGACGTGACCGCGCGCGATCTTCAAAATAAGGATGGGCAGTACACGCGGTGCAAGGGATTCGACACGTTCGCGCCGGTGGGCCCGTGCATCGCCGTGGGCCTCGACGGGCACGATCTGCAGGTTCGAGGGTATGTGAACGGCCACCTCCGGCAGGATTCGCGTACGCGCGAGCTCATCTTCACGATTCCCGAACTGGTCACGTTCATCACGTCGGTCATGACGCTGCTGCCGGGCGACATCATCTCCACCGGGACGCCGTCGGGCATTGGTCCGATCGTTCCCGGCGACTCGGTCACCATTCACGTTGAAGGTATTGGCGCGCTGACCAACACGGTCGTCGCGCGAGGCTGATCATGAAATTTTTTGTGGATACCGGCAGCATCAAGGACATCGAGTCGCTCATGCCCCTCGGCATCGTCGACGGCGTGACCACGAATCCCACGCTGATGGCGAAGGAGGGCGGCGATCCGCGCAAGATCATCAAACAGATCTGCCAGCTGGTGAAGGGCCCGGTGAGCGCCGAGGTCATCGCGACCGACGCGCCCGGCATGATCGCCGAAGGCCGCGACTGGGCCGCCTTCGACGAGCACATCGTGGTGAAGGTGCCGTTTACGCGCGAGGGCGTCAAGGCGGTGAAGACGCTGGCCGATGAGGGCATCAAGGTCAACGTGACGTTGTGCTTTTCGCCGACGCAGGCGCTGATCGCGGCCAAGGTCGGCGCGTCGTACATCAGCCCGTTTATCGGCCGGCTCGACGACATCGCCACCGACGGGATGGGGCTGGTCCAGCAGATCGTCGACATCTACCGCAACTACGACTACGCCACCGAGGTGCTCGTGGCGAGCGTGCGCGGACCGATGCACGTGGTCGAGGCCGCGCGCATGGGCGCCGACATCTGCACGTGCCCGGCGTCGGTAATCGAGGCGTGCTTCAAGCATCCGCTGACCGACATCGGCCTCGAGAAGTTCCTCAAGGATTGGGCGGCGGCGAAGAAGTAATGGATCACCTCAAGCAACTGGAAGCGCTCGAGCGCCAGGCCGAGCTGGGCGGCGGCGAGGACCGGCTGAAGCGCCAGCGCGACGCGGGCAAGCTGTCCGCGCGGGAGCGGATCGAGCTGCTGTTCGATCCGGGCACGTTCGAGGAGACCGACAAGCTCGTCACGCATCGCTGCCGCGACTTCGGGATGGACGAACAGCTCATTCCCGGCGACGGCGTCATCGCCGGCCATGGGCGCGTCGACGGCCGTCCGGTCTACGCGTTTGCCCAGGACTTCACGGTGTTCGGCGGGTCGCTGTCGGAGACCAACGCCGAGAAGATCGTCAAGGTGATGGAGCTGGCGATGAAAATGGGCGCGCCGATGGTGGGCCTGAACGACTCCGGCGGGGCCCGCATTCAGGAAGGGGTCCTCTCGCTCGGCGGCTACGCCGACATCTTCCTGCTCAACACGCTCGCGTCGGGCGTCATCCCGCAGATCTCCGCGATCATGGGACCGTGCGCCGGCGGCGCCGTGTACTCGCCGGCGATCACGGACTTCAACATCATGGTCGAGGGCTCGAGCTACATGTTCGTGACCGGGCCCGACGTGATCAAGACCGTCACGCACGAAGACGTCACCAAGGAAGATCTCGGCGGCGCGATGGCGCACAACGCCACGAGCGGCGTCGCGCATTTCATGGCCGACGACGACCGCGGGTGCATCCGCGCGATCCGCGATCTGCTCGGCTATCTGCCGTCGAATAATCTCGACGAGCCGCCCGCGCGCGAAACCTCGGATCCGCTCGACCGCGAGGACGTCGCGCTCGACGCGCTCATTCCCGACCAGCCCAATCAGCCGTATGACATGCACGACCTGATCCGCACCGTCGTCGACGACGGCGCGTTCCTCGAAGTGCATCAGCACTACGCGCTCAACATCATCGTCGGCTTCGCGCACCTGGGCGGCAAATCCGTGGGCATCGTCGCGAACCAGCCGTCGGTGCTGGCCGGATGCCTGGATATCGACGCGTCCGTCAAGGGCGCGCGTTTCGTGCGCTTCTGCGACGCGTTCAACATTCCGCTGATCGTCTTCGAGGACGTGCCGGGGTTTCTGCCGGGCGTGCGGCAAGAACACGGCGGGATCATCCGCCATGGCGCCAAGCTGCTCTACGCGTTCGCCGAAGCCACCGTGCCGAAGATCACGCTGATCACGCGCAAGGCGTACGGCGGGGCGTACTGCGTGATGGCGAGCAAGCACCTGCGGACCGACTTCAACTATGCGTACCCGCAGGCCGAGATCGCCGTCATGGGCTCGGAAGGCGCGGTCAACGTGTTGTACCGGCGCGAGATCGAGCAGGCGCCGGATCCGGCGGCGTTCCGCGCGGAGAAGACCGCCGAGTTTCGCGAGAAGTTCGCGAATCCGTTCGTGGCGGCCTCGCGCGGGTTCATCGACGAGGTGATTCGGCCGCGCGAAACCCGCACCAAGCTGATCGCCGCCCTCGCCAGCACCGCCAACAAGCGCGAGAAGAATCCGCCGAAAAAGCACGGAAACATTCCCCTGTGAGGCCGGGCCGGTCATGCTGGAATTTCCGAGTCAGCTGTTCTGAGCGTACTGATTCTGGTAACTTTGCGCGAGATTGGAAGAAAGTGGACAAATGACGGCCCCAAGATCCAAGGCCAAGCTTGCGTATGCAAATTCATTCAGCCGATCTGGGAAACCGGAGTTCGGTGGGCTGAAGCCTGCATTCCGCACTGAGCTTGGTGCGCTCTTTGTCGGAGACTGTCTTCCCATCATTCGGTCCATTCCCGATGAGAGCCTCGACCTCATCATTACTTCGCCTCCCTATGATGGGCAGCCGAAGTACGGCGATGGAGAACGTTATGATCGACTTTGGTATAAGGGCTTCTTTCTTGATGTGACGTCCGAATTGCTCAAGAAGCTCAAACCACACGGGAGCTTCGTGCTGAACTATCGGTCCAAGCGGCATGGCGGCGAGCGCGGGCTGCTTCAATACGAGCTCGTGTTCTGGCTGCGAGAGCAGGGCTACCTCTTCTGCGAGGACTTCATCTGGGGCAAGCCCTCTCCGCCGCCTGGGCGGTTTAACAGATTCCTAAAGGATGCTGTCGAGTACTGCTTTCAGTTTGCCAAGACGCCGGGTTGGCAGTTCTTTCCGGAGCATTGCCTCAAACCAGCCCGCTGGGACGCCAAGGACCGCGAGCGAAGGAAGCGACTCGCGCACAACTACATCCGCGTCAATGAGCCATCCGGACAGGGTCGAAAACGTGTCCAGGCTGGTCCAGATCTCGTTCGTCCATCGACCCTCATCCAACTCGAGCCCGAATTCAGCCCGAATCCGACGCTACATCCGGCGAGATTCCCCGTCGGTCTTCCGAGATTCTTCATTCAGCTGCTAACGAGTCCCGGACAAACGGTGTTTGATCCCTTCGGCGGCACAGGTTCGACCGCCGTGGCGGCCGAGTCGCTGGAAAGACGCTGGGTCCTGACGGAGATCAGTGCGCAATACGCTTCTGTCCTGCCGGATCGACTGCAGACCGGGCGCTGATCTGTGGAGAAGACTATCGAAGAAGTCGTCGAGACGATCGCCCAAGCCCCGAATTGGGAGGCTCGCGTAGCGTCCATCAGACTCGTTCCTGAGCAGTTCGGAACATCGGTCCATCAAGAAATCTACTCTGCAGTCGCGAAGCGTGTCTATGTGCGAAGTCTGGCTCCCGACTTTGCCTATGTTCATTGGCGCGATGAATATGAGCTCGCGCCCTTTCAGAAGGCGTACGACGAAGCCTTCTCTTCCACCAATGGCTTCGCCTCCACAGCTGAATCTGATTTGGAAGCCTCGATTCAGAATCATCCCAAGACGCTCAAGGTGTTTCGTGTCCTATTGGGGTTTACGGCAGCAGAATTTTCGGCAGCCACAGAGGCGTTCGGAGTTGTTTCCGGTGATGCCCCAGTTTCGATGGCGGTGATTCGTTCGATTGAGTCAGGGAGACAGCCGAAGAGCGCCGTCGCCAGGACCTGCGCAGCGGTGGTAAGCAAGGCGATGCTCGGACAGTTGTTCGCGCCGTCAGCGATTGAGGGATTCAGACTGAAGACCAACAAGCCGGATACCGAGGACGGATGGGCGACAGTCCAGGATCTCGCTACGCACGGTGTTCCGCTCGCCCTGTTTCTCCATCAGCGACTGTACGGCGGTTCGTTCCGACAACTTCTTGATGCAACAAGCTCAAAGAGAGGTGACGTCATTGAAGATGCCGTTGGAGCTCTTCTCGAAGAGTTTGACATCCCCTTCTTTCGGACTGGCTCCCACAATCAGGAGGAGATTGCCCGACGCTTTGGCCTGACAGTCAAGCCAGCGCCGGACTTCGTGATGTTTGACAAGAACGGAGTGCTGAGGGCCGTGCTTGAGTGCAAAGCCGCGAATGATGGCGGGACGGCGCGGGACAAGGCGGCCCGGTTCCGCTCACTTCGATCGGAAGCAACACGACTTGGCGGTGTTCCTTTGTTTGCGGTGCTCGGCGGGATCGGCTGGGCCAGGACTTCCGACGCTCTCGGCCCGGTGGTCAGAGATACTGACGGCCGCGTGTTTTCTATCTCCAATCTCAAAGAGATGCTTACGGTGGAACCCTTTCCGTCCCTTGTGGGGACACAATTCTGATGAACATGAAAGTCCTCATTGCCAATCGCGGCGAGATCGCCGTCCGTGTCATGCGGGCCTGCAAGGAACTCGGCTTCGGCACGGTCGCGGTGTATTCGGACTGCGACCGCAACGCGCTGCACGTGCGCCTTGCCGACGAGGCATTTCACATCGGGCCGAGTCCCGCGTCGAAGAGCTACCTTCGCATCGACAAGATCATCGACGTGGCGAAGCGGTCGGGCGCCACCCTCGTGCATCCCGGGTACGGCTTTCTCGCCGAGAACGAAGCGTTCGGCCAGGCGTGCGTGGACGCCGGCCTCACGTTCGTCGGTCCCACGCCGGCCGTGATCGCGCTGATGGGCAGCAAGACCGCCGCGCGCCAGGCGGCCATCGCCGCCGGCGTGCCGGTCGTGCCCGGTACCCAGGCCCCGTTCGGCGACGATGCGTCGGACGCCGAGATGACGATGGAAGCCGCGCGGATCGGGTACCCGCTCGTGGTGAAGGCGGTGGCGGGCGGCGGCGGCAAGGGCATGCGCACCGTGGCCACCCCCGCGGAGCTGCTTTCCGCGATCCGCACCGCCCGGTCCGAAGCCGGCTCGGCATTCGGCGACAGCGCGGTGTACCTCGAACGGCGCATTGTCAAGCCGCGCCACATCGAGATCCAGCTGCTCGGCGATCATCACGGCACCGTGATCCCGTTCGTCGAGCGCGAGTGCTCCATCCAGCGCCGCCATCAGAAGGTGGTCGAAGAGTCACCGTCGATCGCGCTCACGGCCGCCAAGCGGAAGGCGATGGCGGACTGCGCGGCGCTCGTCGCCCGCTCGGTGGGCTACACCAGCGCCGGCACCATCGAGTTTCTGCTCGACGAGGACGGGAAGTTCTACTTCCTCGAGATGAACACGCGTCTCCAGGTGGAGCATCCCGTCACCGAGCAGGTGACCGGCATCGATCTGGTGCACTGGCAGTTGCGCATCGCCCTCGGCGAGAAACTGACGATCGATCCGGCGCAGGCGCTGACGCCGCGCACGCATGCCATCGAGTGCCGCATCTACGCGGAAGATCCCGACCGCGGCTTCATGCCCTCGCCGGGGCTGGTCCGCGCCATCAGCACGCCGAGCGGCCCGGGCGTCCGCGATGATCGCGGCGTGGCCGCGGGGTTCGAGATTCCCGTCTTCTACGATTCGATGATCGCGAAGCTCGTCACGTGGGGCGACACGCGGTCCGACGCCATCGCCCGCATGCGGCGCGCCCTCGACGAATACCGCGTCGTCGGCGTGAAGACGACCACGCCGTTCTTCCAGTGGCTGACCGCGCAGGAGGATTTCCTGCAGGGGCGGTTCGACACGACCTATCTCGACCACTTGCTCGCCACGCGCAAGGGGCAGGTCTTCGCCGTGGCCGACGCGGCCACCGAGCGCGCCGCGATTGCCGCCGTGGCGCTGATGTCCTGGTTCCGCGCGCATCGCGCGGTGACGGGGGCAGGTGGCGCAGGTGGTGCAGGTGGCGCAGGTGGTGCGGGTGGCGCAGGTGCGTGGCGCCAGTCGGCGCTTCGCGAAGGCATGAGGAACTGAGCCGTGCACTTCGAGATCGACATCAACGAGCGCACGCACAAGGTCGCGGTGGAGAAGGTGGGCGCTGCCGGCGAGGACGGCGGCGCGTTCCGCGTCCTGATCGACGGGGTGCCGGCCTCGGTGGATGCCCGGCCCACGGACCTCGGCCTGTCGCTCGTCTTTGATGACGGCCGCAGCGTGGACGTGGCGCTCACCGGCCGGCCCGGCGGCGAGTGGTTCGTGCAGCTGCCGCACGCCGATGTCACGGTGTCCGTGGACGCGCGCCGGTATCAGCGCGGCGAGACGGGCGCGGCCGCGAGGTCCGGATTGCAGCGGATTACGGCGCCCATGCCCGGCCGCGTCGTGCGCCTCCTCGTCAAACCCGGTGATGCAGTGGCGCACCGGCAGGGCGTGGTCGTCGTGGAAGCGATGAAGATGGAGAACGAACTTGGCGCCCCCAGGGCCGGCCGCGTGAAGGAAGTGGCCGTTACCGAAGGCCAGTCGGTGGAGGCCGGCCGGCTGCTGGTGGTGATCGAGTGAAGGCCCGGACCGAAGCTGGCAAGATAAGCTGACAAGGTGAGCGCCCCTGCCCGGTCGGTCGTGATCCGCCGCTGGGGCCGCCGTGTGCTCGTCGTCGCGCTGGCCGTGCTGGCCGGGCTCGTCGTGACCGCGTTCTCGATCGATCTCGGGCCGCGCCTGAAGGGCCTCGCCGAACGCCAGGGCACGAAGTACCTCGAGCGGCCGCTGCACATCGGCGGCATCCGCGCGCTGGTCGGGCGCGGCGAGTTCGAGTTCACCGATGTCGTCATCGAAAGCACCACGCCGGCCGACGTGCCGTTCCTGCGCGTCGCGAGCATTCGCGTGAGCGTGCCGTGGTGGACCGTGTTCCGGCGCGCGTTGATCATCGATCACATCCATATCACCGGGTTGAAGGCGTCCATCGTGTCGTGGCCGAACGACGTGAACAACCTGCCGAAGTTCGTGCACGGCGGCGGCAAGCCGCTGCCCTTCACCATCACCACGCGGGAGATCATCACCGACGGGAGCGAGCTGAGCTACTTCGATCACGACACGAACTGGCAGGTCATCTGCCGCAACCTGTCGGTGGTGGTCGTGCGCGCGCTCGGGTCGTACTACGGCAAGGCGCATTTCAGCAACGGCACGATCGCGGTGCAGACCTATCTGCCGATGACGGCCGAGCTCGACGCCGGTTTCAAGTTCGAGGACGGCATGATGAAGGTCCATCGCGCCGATCTGACCACCGACGGCGCCGTGTCCCAACTGGCCGGCACGGCGGATTTCCGGCATTGGCCGGAACAGCACTACACGCTGACGTCGCAACTGCAGTGGCCGGAGATGCGCCGCGTGTTCTTCGACGGCAGCCGCTGGGACCTGGAGGGGCACGGCCGGTTCGACGGCACGTTTCACAAGTACAAGGGCGGGTACGAGGTCAACGGCCGGGTCAGCAGCCCGCTGTTCAGCGTCCGGACCTCGTTTGGGACCTATCGTTTTCCCAACATCGCCGGCAATGTCACGTGGACGCCGAAGCGGCTCGACGTCGTCAAGCTGCAGTCCGATTTTCACGGCGGCCGCGCGACGCAGAGCTACACGCTGGCTCCGCTGGGCAATCCCACGCCGCCGACGGCGACATGGGACGTGGCGTATCAGAACGTGGATCTCACCAGTCTCAGCGCGGGGTTGGAGTGGCCGGTGCTGCGATTGGCCGGACGCGCCACGGGCCGGAACTTCATGACCTGGACCAACGGGCACTTCGCGGAAACCAAGGTTGGCGACGGAGAGATTTCGTCGGTGGCGCCCGGTGACGCGGCGCTGACGAGCCCGGAGATTCCCGAGGGCCTGCAGCCGGTGCCGAAGGACGCGCCGTGGGACGCGAAGAAGCGACTGAGTCCGTACAACGTCAGCGGCCACATCGCGTACACGTGGGCCCCGAAATGGATGGACGTGGCGGACGGCAGCTGGGCGTCCACGCCGCACACCTACCTCGCGTTCAAGGGGCGCACGGAATACGGCGCGAACTCGCAAGTGCCGTTTCACCTCACCAGCACGGATTGGCAGGAGAGCGACCGGCTGCTCGTCGAGCTGCTGGCCGCGTTCAACACGCCGACGTCGGCGATCGAGGTCGGCGGCTTCGGCACGTTTGACGGCGTGCTGACCAAGGCGTTCTGGGACCCGCACATCGAGGGCACATTCGACGGCGAGCACCTGCGCTACTGGGATGTGGACTGGGGCCGCACGCGCGGACGCGCCGTGATCGAGAACAACTACGCGGACGTCACCAACGCGACGTTCGAGCGGTTCGGCGGACGGATTGTCACGAACGGGCGGTACTCGCTCGGGTATCCGCGCAAGGACAAGGGCCAGGAGCTCGACGCGCGGATCACGATCACCCGGTGGCCGATCCGGGAGTTCCGCCATGCGTTTCTGATGGACGACTGGCCGGTGGACGGTCTGGCCAGCGCGGAACTGCATCTGTACGGCGGGTACGACCGGCCGGACGGGTTTGGCAGTCTGCGGTTTGATCAAGGTGTTGGATGGAAGGAGTCGTTCGAGTGGGCGACGGCGAGCCTGCGGTTCGAGTACGCCGGCGTGCGCACGGACGGCATCGAACTGCACAAGAGCACCGGCATCGTCCGCGGCGCCGCGTTCAGCGACTGGCACACGTCCACGTATTCGTTCAACTTCGACGGACAGCGCATTCCGGTCGAATCGCTCGACACGTGGCGGTTTCCGGCGGCGCCGTTGTCGGGGATGCTGCAGTTCACGGCGAGCGGCACGGGCAGCTCGCTCGATCCCACGTATGAAGCCCGCGGGTCGATCGCCGATCTCTACGCGGGCGATGAAGGCATCGGGCAGGTGTCGAGCCGCATTCACTACCTGAAGAAGACGGTCGTGATCGACCAACTCGAGGCCGCGTCGCCACGCCTGAGCATCTCGGGCGCCGGACGCGTGGCGATGAACGACCAGATGGACGCCGAGTTGTCGCTGCGGGTGACCAACACGGCCATCGATCCGTATCTGCGCCTGATCGCGCCGCAGACGAAGATCTCGCCCTACGCGACCGCGCTGGTCAGCGGCTCGGTGCGCGTGTCGGGCGAGCTGATGGACTATCACTTCCTCAGCGTGGACGTCACCATCGACAAAGCGGACCTGACGCTCTTCGACTACCCGCTGCACAACGACGGCGCGGTCCACCTGACGTTCGGCGACAGCACGATGCACGTGGGGCGGCTGCGGCTGGCCGGCAACGATACGCAGCTCGACGTGACCGGCGACGTGTCGTTGACCGACGAACAGGTGCGCATCAGGGCCGCCGGCGGCGCCAACCTGGCCATCCTGCAGGCGTTCTTCCCCGACCTGCGCAGTTCCGGCGCGGCGGAAATCACGGCCGACGTCACCGGGGACATGCGCGCGCCGCAGTTCTCGGGCAGCGCCACGATCACCGGCGGCCGCGTGCGGCACTTTGCGCTGCCGCACAGTTTCGAAGACCTGAACGGCCGCGTGACCTTCGACGCGGATGGCGTGCGCGTGGACGGCCTCAGCGGCAAGCTCGGCGGCGGGGACGTGCAGTTTGGCGGCACGATCGGCCTCAAGGGCTACCTGCCCGACGAGCTGAACCTCACCGCCACCGGGCGCAACATGACGCTGCGCTACCCGGAAGGATTCCAGTCGCGGTTGAACGCGGATCTCGCCGTGCGCGGCACGATGTCGGCGGCCGAACTGTCGGGCACCGTGACCGTGCTGCGCACCACGATGACGCGCGAGCTCGACAGCGAAGTCGGCCTGCTGGGACTGGCGTCGGCCGAGGCGGCGTCGGGCGGCGCGGTGAGCCGCGGCGTGGTCGAGACGGGCATTCCGCTGACCTACGAGGTGCAGATCCTGGCGCCCCAGACGCTGCGGATCGACAACGCGCTGGCGCACATCGTGGCGAGCGGCGACCTCACGCTGCGCGGCACGTACGATCACCCGGCGCTCACCGGCCGCGTCGACATCAACCGCGGCGAGGTGACGTTTCAGGGAAACCGCTACGTCATGACGCGCGGCGTGGTTGAGTTCACCAACCCGGCCCGGATCGAGCCGGTGTTCGACATGGAAGCGGAAACGCGCGTCCGCGTCCGCAGCGGAAGCTTCTCTCAATACGGCCAGACCTACCGCGTCGTGGTCCAGGTGACCGGCACGACCGAGCGGCTGACACCGACGCTCACGTCGGACCCGCAGTTGCCGCAGATCGACATCGTGTCGCTGTTGTTCGGCGAGACCGATCCCACCAAGCTCAGCGAAGCGGAACTGCGCACGCTGGACGCCGGCCAACGCGCGAACATGAATCTGCTGCAGGCCAGTGCCGCCCGGCTCCTGACCAGCCCGCTGTCGGCGCAGGTCGGCAAGGTCGTGGAGCGCACGCTCGGCGTCGACACGGTGCAGATCACGCCGCTCCTGGGCTTCAGCGACACCGCGCAGCTCAGTCCCACCGCGCGCGTGACGCTGGGCAAGCGCGTGTCGGACCGCGTGTTTGTAACCTACACGCGCGCGCTCAATACGGGACGGGCGGAAGTGATCCTGCTTGAGTACGATCAGAACGAACAGTTGTCGTGGGTGTTGTCCAAGAATGAAGACCAGTCGTTTGCGCTCGACTTCCGCGTGCGGCACCGCTTCTGATGCGCCGCGCCGCTAGTCTCGTGGGCTCGTGGTGCCTGGTCCTCGCGTGCGCGCTGACCGCGCCCGCGTTCGCGGCCCAGGCCGCCCCGGACGCGCGTGACGCCATCGACCAGCTCGCCGGCCGGCTCGTGGCCGCCGTGCATTTCGACGTGGAGGGCCGGCGCAGCGACACGCCCGATCTGTTCGCGCTGATCGAGGTGCAGGCGGGACGGCCGCTCGACCTGGGCGCGCTGCGCGCCAGCGTGCTGCAGCTGTCCAGCGCGGGTCGCTTCGACGACATCCGCGTCCGCGCCGTCGCGCCGGGCCCGGCGGCCGGACCGGGCGCCGGCGTCGAACTGGTGTTCGATCTGGTGCCGCGCCACGTCATCGATCGTCTGATGTTCGCCGGCCTCTCGGGGGTTCCGCCGGGCGATCTCGAGCGGGACCTGCGCCAGCGGTTCAACGGCGTGCCGCGTAATTCGCAGGTGGATGCCGCCGCCCGGGCGGTGGAACGAACCCTCGCGGACCTCGGCTATCGCCAGGCCAAAGTGCGCCCCACGGTCGTGATGCATCACGACCCGGACCGCGGCACGCTGCTGCTGACCGTCGACATGGGGCCGCTGAGCCTCGTGACGAGCGCGCGCGTCGAGGGCGCGTCGCCGCTCGGCGCGAACGAAGTGCTCAAGCGCGCCGGCGTGGCCGTCGGCCAGCCGTACCGCAGCCGCGCCATCGATCTCGGGCTCGACGCGATCATGGAAGAACTGCGCGCGCGCGGGTACTACGAAGCCACGGTGTCGCACACGCGCGACGTGGTGTCGCCCGACGGGCGCAGCGTGGACGTGGTCATCACGGTGGAGTCGGCCGCGCTCGTGACGCTCCGCTTCGCCGGCGATCCGCTGCCCGGGAAGGACAGCGAGCTCGTGCCGATCCGGCGGGAAGGCTCGGCCGACGATGACCTGCTGGAAGACTCGGTGCGCCGGATCGAGCTGGCGCTGCGGCGCGAGGGGTACTGGAAGGGCCATGCGGCGTACGAACGCACGGACACGCCGGGCGGCAAGCTCATCACTGTCACCGTCACGCGCGGTCCGCGGTACCGCCTCGAGCGGATCGACATCTCGGGCAACACGCAGATGACCACCGCGTCGATCGAGGCGATGATCGGGCTCGAGCCCGCCGGCCTGTTTGACGAGTCGAAAGTCGCGAGCGGCGTGGCGGCGCTCCGCGCGGCGTATCTGCAGCAGGGGTACGGCGCGGCGACCATCACCGCGACGGCCGAGGCCCTGCCGCCGGCCGGCGCAGGCGGCGATCCCCGCGTGGTCGAGCACCTCGTGATTCAGGAGGGCGTGCAGACGCGCGTCGCCGAGGTCAACGTGACCGGCGCGTCGCACGTCACCCCGGCCGAGATCCTCGGCGCCATGCGCCTCAAGCGCGGCGCGCCGTATATCGCGGGGCTCGTGGCGACTGATCGCGAGGCGATCCGGCAGAAGTATGACGACCGCGGCTACAGCGCCGCGGTGGTCGAGGTGCGGTCGCGCTTGAGCGACGACCGCACGCGCGCCACGATTCAAGTCGACATCGTCGCCGAAGGCCCGCAGACCCTGCTCGATCACGTGATCATCGTCGGCAACCGGCGCGTCAGCGAGCAGACCATCCGCAACGTCGTGGCGCTGACGCCGGGCCAGCCGCTCGGCGCGGCGGAACGGCAGGCGCTGCAGCAGCGGTTGTCGGCGATGGGATTGTTCCGGCGCGTCTCGATCACCGAGGCGCCCGATCCGGGCGGTGGCACCGGCAGCGACCTGATCATCACGGTGGACGAGTCGCCCACCACGACCATCGCGTACGGCGGCGGTCTCGAGGCGGGGCTGCGCGCGCGCTCGATCGCCAACGTCGACGGCACGATCGGGAAGGTCGACAAATTCGAGGTCGCGCCGCGCGCCTCGTTCGAAATCGGCCGCACGAATCTGTGGGGCAAGAACCGCGCGGTGAACCTGTTCTCCGGCGTCAGCCTCCGGCCGATCGACGATGCGAACAATCCGGCGCGCGACGGCAAATGCTGCGGCTTCAGCGAATACCGCGTGATCGGATCGCTGCGCGAGCCGCGGCTCTTCGGCTGGAACGCCAGCGGTCTGGTCAGCGTGTCGGTGGAGCAGGCCATCCGCAACAGCTTCAACTTCCTGCGCTCGACCGGCGGCCTGCAGATGTTGCGCCGGCTGCAGGGACACACGTCGCTCATCGCCGGGTATTCGCTCGAACGCGTGCGGTTGTACAACGTGCAGATCGCCGCCAAGGACCAGTTGCTGGTGGACCGGCTGTTTCCGCAGGTGCGGCTGTCGATGCTGTCCGGCAGCGTGCTCCGCGATACCCGCAACGATCCGATTTCACCGGGCGACGGCACCCTGCTCAGCGCCGACGCGAACCTGGCCATGCGTGCGGCCGGATCGCAGGTGGGTTTGGCGAAAGTGTTCCTGCAGGGATTTGCCTACCGGCGGATGACGTCGGCGCCGCGCGTGGTCCTGGCCGGTGGCGCGCGCGTCGGACTCGTCCGCGGGTTCGCCCAGACGCTCAACGGCGAAGTGGTCGAACTGGTGCCGGCGAGCCAGCGTTTCTTCACCGGCGGCAGCACGACGGTGCGCGGCTTCCAGCAGGATCGACTCGGCACGCCTGACATCCTCGACGCCAACGGCCTGTCGAAGGGCGGCAACGGCTTGATGGTGTTCAACGCGGAGATCCGCGCGGCGCTCACGCGCGATCTCGGCCTGGCGACGTTTCTCGACGCCGGAAACGTGTTTCCTCGTGTCAGCGCGATGCACTTCGGCGATCTGCGCGCCAGCATGGGCGGGGGCATCCGCTACCGGTCGCCGATCGGGCCGCTGCGGTTCGACGTGGGCTGGAAGCTCGGCGGGCTCAGAGTCACCGACAGCCGCCGGTGGGAGATTCATTTCTCGATAGGAGAGGCGTTCTAACGACATGAGGTTCGCGGGAACACCAGGGGTTCGGGGAACTTCGAACGTGGTTCGGGGGGCTTCGCGTGTGGGTCGGGGGGCTTCGCGCGTGGTGGGGTTCCTCGTGTTGATCGGCAATCTGGGAATCGGCAATCGGGGAATCGGGAATCGCGAAATCGGGAATCGCGAAATCGGGAATCGGGGAATCGCCGTCCTGTATGCGCAGGATGTCGTTGTCGACCGCGTGCTGGCGGTCGTGAACGGCGACGTGATCACGTTGTCGGACGCGCGGGCGGCGCGGCGGCTGCGGTTGTTGCCGGGCGTGGCGTCCATGGATGACGCGCAACTGGTGACGCAGTTGATCGAACGCCGGCTGGTGCTGGCGGAACTCGCGCGCTACGCGCCGGCCGAACCCACGCCGGAGCAGATGGCCGCGCGGCGGCGCGCCTGGGCGGCAGGATTGCCCGCGGGCGCCGATGTGCCGAAGTTGCTCCTGAGCGTCGGCATGCGCGAGGCGTCGCTGACGAGCTGGCTGCGTGACGACCTGCGCATCGCGGCGTACCTCGATCAGCGTTTCACCGCGGCCGCGCAGCCCACGCGCGAGCAGGCGCTGGCGTATTTCGCGCTGCACGAGGCCGATTTTTCCGTGGGTGGCGTGACCCCGCAGTTCTCAACCGTCGAAGCCGAGGTCCGCCGCCGAGTGGCCGCCGATCGCCGGGCCGCTCGCATCCGCGACTGGATCGAGTCGCTCAAACAGCGGGCGGAGATACGACGACTTCAATAGTTAGTTAAGGCAGTTGGGCAGTTAGGCAGTCAACTGCCTCATTGCCTCATTGCCTCATTGCCTCATTGCCTAACTGCCTAACTGCCTAACTGCCTAACTGCCTAACTGCCTCATGGCCTCATGGCCCTATCATCCTCATGACCATCTGCTGCAGCACCTGCGTGCCGT
>JAKALV010000157.1 GCA_021824055.1 Acidobacteriota bacterium | reverse complement strand
ACGTCCTTGTCGCCGAGGTTGTTGCTCGCCTTGCACTCGGCGCCGTAGACCTCTTGTTTGGACACAAAAACGACGTCAAGTTCGTGTTGAACAACATCACCCCTCAGTAGCTCCAGGCCGATAGAAAGGCAAGAACATGGCTTGCCCTGTGTAAGACGATAGAGGGCGATCATGTTCGGGATCACGTCTTGATCGACCGCTCGATTGATTAATGAATTCAACATGAATTGCCAGGGACGCTCAGTCCCTCCATCGTCGAGCAGCGGCACACTAAATCGATTCCGACAACCAGGAGTTTTCTGGCGATGGCCGGCCACCGGTCACGCACTACGGGCTGGGCCCGAAGGATGCCGGCTTCTACGCCGAGTTCCTGACGCCACTCTTGGGCGGTGAGAATCGTCGTGACGGGTCGCCCGATGTCACCGAGCGCGTCGCCGGAGTGGTGGCTCAGAAGTTGCGCTACCTTGACGTCTTGCTGATCGCGCCCTGGTCCGTCACGTTGCGTCGCGAGGCCGGCTTCGGCCTCACCGAGCAGGCCACGATTCTGATCCCGAATCCAACCAGCTATCTGGTTCAGAAATCGCTGTTTCATGGCCTCCGCAAACCTGGCGATCGGGCCAAGGACGCCCTCTACATTCACGACACGCTCGAGCTCTTTTCAGGTTCATTGCCGGTGCTGCGCACGTTGTGGCAGGAATCTGTGATGCAGACGCTTCATGAGCGAGCGATCCGTAAGCTGCGCGCGCAGACTGATGCTCTGTTTCACTCCGTCAGCGACACGGTGCGAGACGCCGCTTTGATCGCAGCGCCGAGACGAGTGACGCCTGGAGCTATCCAAGCAGTCTGCAAGGCCGGGCTCGACGAGGTGCTCGGCGCAGACTGACGGCCGTCTCCGTGTATCACGCGACGTGCATCAACCGCGTCACGACGCGGGCATAGACCAGTTAGGCTGCGTAGGTCCGAGCCTTCGTGGTCAAGAGCCGGGCGACATCGGCGGGGCTCGCTCCCAGCCGGAAGAGGGACTTTAGCAGGAGGTCGGTGCTGACCGAGCGGTGGGCCGCCTCCATCTTGGCCACTCTCGACTGACTTGAGCCCAGGCGATCAGCCATCGCCGACTGCGTCAATCCAAGGCGCTCCCGGCGTCGGCGCAGCCCATCAGCGAGGGCCAGCTTCACATCGACGAACCGTCGTTCTTCTGCGGACAGCTCGAGAAAATCACCAGCGTCACCGATGGCCCAGCCCGCTCGTTCGAGTTGTCGTCTCTTCTCAGCGCGCATCGCGGTTGCCTTTCTTCTCAGTGAATACTTTCCGGTACGTCGCCAGACGCCGTCGGCATTCGTCGATAACCACCTTCGGCGTCGTGGGCGTGCCACACCAACGGCTTGTCGCGCGGACTCATTGTTCGATCCATTCTATGTCTGATCTGACATACGCACAAGGGCAGCGTAACGGCCGGCGCGTCGCTCGATAGCGGCGGCATGGTAACGGTCACCGAAGCGAATCAGGGGGTACCAGCCCAAAGCCGCTTTCGACAACCCACCATTTACTTCTTCGCTGTTGCCGTCCCTACCTGCACGACGTTCACCAGCGTCGTGTTCACCGTCACCGAACCGCTGACCGTCGAGTCGGTTCCCACCAGCACCATCGTCCCCTCCATTTGTCCCGGCCGCGGAATGCGCAGGTTCCAGGTGTGGCGCGTCGTGGCGGTGGCGGTCGCGGTGGTCGTCGACGTGGTCTGCAGCGATCCGTCCGCGGCCACCGACGCCGGCGCGAGCGGCGACGGCAGCGTGCCGAACAGCGCCTGTCCGGTCACGCGATCGCCGCTTTGCGACAGCACGAACTCGAGCGTGTATTGGATGCCCGAGTTCGGCGGAAAGAGGTGGCTGCACGCGCCGGCGGCCGCAAACCCCTGGGTGTCGGCGCAGGAATTGACGATGTAGTTGCCCGACCACCGGCCCTGGTAATTCGCGCGCACGGCGATGCGCTTGGAGCCGCGCACGCCGGAAAAATCTACCGAGATCGTCGCGTCGCCCGGGCTCACCGCCGTGACGCTGCCCGCGCCGTCAACGGTGGCCACGGCGCTCGCATCGCTGCTCCATTGACCGGACGTGACGGCCTGCGTGGAGCCGTCGGATCTGGTCGCGGTCGCCGTGAATGTCTCATGCGTGCCCGCCGCCAGCACACTGCTCGCCGACAAGACCGTTACCGCGGTCACCGTTGTCGTCGTGGACGCCGGCGACGGCGCAGCGGGACTTGTCCCGCATGCGCCGAGGCAGACGGTAGCTAGAACAAGCGCGAGTCGACCCAACGGTCGCATCAGAGATCTCAAGTGCCTGATGGTTCTGCAATCTTCTTGCCACCTGCTTCTGGCCTGGCGATTGCAGGAATTCATTCCGGAGGCTCCACTCATGAAGAAACTACACGGTCTCATGCTCACGGGCGTCCTGCTGACCTGCGCCGGATGCAGCGAAAGCCCGACGGCGCCGATGCCGGCGTCACTGGTGTTCACGGCGCAACTGGCGGCCGCGAATGAAGTGCCGCCGGTGACCGACGCGGATGCCGGCGCGACCGGCACGGTGACGATCGCCTTCAATAACCTGACGTACGACACCGCCGGCCGGGTGACCTCCGGCACCGTCGATTTCACGATGACATTCAACGGCTTCCCGGTGGCCACCACGATCACCGCGGCCCACATCCACATGGGCGCGGCCGGCACCAACGGAGCGATCCTCGTGGACACCGGCCTCAGCGGCCGGGGCGGCGTCACGCTGCTCACCGGCTCCGGCGAGATCAGCAGCCCGGGCATCTCGGGCACGGGAACGGCACTCCAGGCGGTGATTCAGAATCCGTCCGGGACGTATTTCAACGTTTACACAGACCGCAGCCCGAACGGCGCGATCCGCGGTCAACTGGTGCGACAGTAGCGCCGCAGGACTAGTCGCTGCGCAGCACGCTGAGCAGCCCGCGGTGGACGGTCAGCCCGGCCTCGCTCGTGTAATCGATGTGGCCGAGCTTCCGGAACTTGTTCATGAAGTAGTTGATGCGCGACCGCGTGGTGCCGACCATCTGCGCGAGGTGTTCCTGGTTGATGCCGGCCACCACGGTTTCGGTGATGCTCTCTTTGCCGAAGTGCGACAGCAGCAGGAGAATGCGGGCCAGGCGTTTCTCGCTGGAGTTGAAGATCTGGTCCACGAGGTCCGCTTCGGATCGCACGATGCGCGACAGCAGATGCGCGATGAAGATCTCGGCGAGTCCCGGCTCGTCGTGGAGGAGGCGCGCCATCATCGGCTTCTCCACCTTGGCCAGCGTGCAGTCGCCCACGGCAATCGCCGTGCCCGTGCGCAGCGGCTGGCCGGCCAGGCAGCCTTCGCCGAAAAATTCACCGGGGCCCAGCGTGGCGACAATGGCTTCCTTGCCTTCGTGCGAGGACACCGCGAGCTTCACCTTGCCGCTCAGCAGAAAGTACACGGCATCGGCCAACTGCCCTTGCATGTACACGGTGTGGTTGGCGCCGTATTCCACCACGGCTCTGCCGCGGGCAATGCCCTTCAGCAGGGCCTCCCAGTCGTCGGGCAGGGCCGCCACGCGAACCTTCTTCGCGGCTGCGGCCACTACGGCTCCTGCATTCTCAGGTCCAGACCGAAGAGCACCTTGTTGAGGTCCGACATGTCGCCCACGAGGCGCCGCAGTGGAGCCGGGAGACGTTTGATCAGCGTCGGCACCGCCACAATCTGCTCGTCCCTGGCCAGGTTCGCGTGCTGGAGAATATCGATTACTTCCAGGTCATACCGGCCCTGCAGGTGCGCTTCGCACACCCGCTTCATGTTCTCGATCGCCCGCTCGGACTTCTGCGTGGATCGGATCACGTACAGACGCAGAAGATAATTTCCGCGCTTGGGCATCGGGATCTTTCTGAGCGGCATCAGCCGACCTGCTGCAGCGCCAGGCCGACCAACACACGATCGGTGTCGGACAGGTCGCCGATGATTTTGCGAACCGCTTGCGGCAGTTTGACGACGAGCGTCGGCACCGCCACGATCTGGTCGCCGCGCGCCATGTGTGGATGCTCCAGCAGATCGATCACTTCGATCTGATACCGGCCCTGCAGGTGTTTTTCGCAGAGCACGTTGAGGTTCGCGAAGGCCCGAATGGACTTGGGCGACTGGCCCGCCACGTAGAGCTTCAGCTTCCACAGCTTCGGTCGTCGTGGCGTCAGCAGGGCTGTCTGTGTGCGAGGCCGCGCCCGTTTCGTCCGCGTGACTGCCGCCATTTAGCGTGGCCGCGCCACCGGCGCGCTCCCGTTCTTCCTGTAGGCGGAGGCGTCGGCTTCGCGGCTGCGCACCATCTGGCCGCGATCCTGCAGCAGTTCCTTGTCGAGCAACTTCGACTCGGAAATGCTCTGCTGAATGAGTTCTTCTTCCACCTGAAACTCCGCCCGGAGCATCGTCATGCGGGCCTCGAAGATCTCGCGCTTGCGGTCCAGTTCGCGCCCGCGGCCTTCGAGGTGCTGGCGGCGGGACGTGCCCGCGGCTTTCTCGCGCCCTTCCTGCGAGACCCGCGCCGACCCGGTCAGCACACCCTCGGGGCCGAGGTAGACATCCAGCAGCCGGAGCCCATCGTTGGTGAGCACGAACTCGCGGATCTGGTTCGAGTGCTCCATGCCGCGCGACTTGAGCACGTACATCGCGCGGTTCCGCTCGCCGCCGACCTCGATGGCTTTCAACAGCAGCCAGGTGTCCATCAGCGACGAGATATCCGCCTCGTTGGCCTCGAGAAAGCCGTCGGCCGCCGTCAAACTGGCGAAGAGCGCCGTGATCTCCAGCGTCTTCAGAAAATCGACCAGTCGCGTGAGCATCGACCGCACTTCATTCAAGGTGCTGACGGTGAGCAGATTCGTGATCGGGTCCACCACGACGACGTTGGGCTTGAAGCTGGCGATGTGTTTGTGGGTGACGAGGAGGACTTCCTCGATGCCCGCATACGTGGGACGGGCCGCGTGGAACTGCAGGAGTCCCTTGCGGAGCCACGGCTCGAGGTCGATGCCGATCGAGCGCATGTTGCGCACGATCTGCTTCGGCGATTCCTCGAACGCAAAATACAGGCAGCGCTCGCCGCGGCGGCAGGCCGCGTCCACGAAATGGGCCGCGACGCTGGTCTTGCCCGTGCCCGAGGTCCCGGACATCAGGATGCTGCTCCCGCGATAAAAGCCCTTGCCGCCCATCATGCCGTCGAGCCGGTCGATGCCCGTGGAAATGCGCGTCGCGGGCGCCGCATGGTCCAGGCCGAGCGATGAGATCGGCAGCACGGAGATTCCGTGCTCGTCGATCAGGAACGGATACTCGTTCGTGCCGTGGGTCGATCCCCGGTATTTGACGATGCGCAGGCGCCGGGTCGAGATCTCCTCGCGAATCCGATGGTCGAGCACGATCACGCAGTCCGAGACGAACTCCTCGATGCCGTGCCGGGTCAGCTTGTCGGGCCGGTCCCGCTCGGCCGTGATGACGGTGGTGAGACCTTTATCCTTGAGCCAGCCGAACAGCCGGCGGATTTCGGCGCGCAGGATCCCCGGGTTGGGCAGCTCGCCGAAGAGCGCTTCGATGGTGTCCAGGACGATCCGCTTCGCCCCGACCCGTTGGATCGCGTCAGCGATGCGGATGAAGAGGCCGTCGAGGTCGTACTCGCCGGTTTCGGCGATCTCGCTGCGCGAGATGCGCACGTGGTCCATGAACAGCTTCTTCTGCGCCACCAGCCCGTCGAGATCAAACCCCAGGGACGCGGCGTTCTTGGCCAGATCCGGCAGCGTCTCCTCGAAGGAGATGAACACGCCGGGTTCGTCGTACTGCGTGGCGCCCCGCACCAGGAACTCCAGCCCGAACATGGTCTTTCCCGAGCCGGCGCCCCCGCTGACAAGCGTCGGACGCCCGCTCGGCAGTCCGCCCCCCGTGATTTCGTCCAGCCCCTGGATGCCGGTGAGTGCTTTCGGGAGCGCTTTGAATGAGGGAGGCCGTGCTCGCTTCTTCTGTGTCATGGGGTTCGTCTCAGCCCGGGCGATTTGCCGCGTGCCAGACGCGCGTTGATGGTGCGCAGCTGTTGCTGGTACCCCGCGACCGTGGCCTCGGCCGCAGCCAACAAGGTCCGCAAACTCGTCCGCGCCGCTATGGCGCGCTCGATTTGCAGGACCAGGCGCTTGGAGTCGTCGCGATCTGTCACCGGCCGCACCAACGTACTCGTAACTGTTGGACGCTTGCTGTTCCAAATTGCACAAAGTTCGCTCAAAAACCGTTGTCAAGGTTCCGAAGAGTTCGATACACTGCGTCCTGATCGCGATATGGAACCTCCTAGTTCGTGTAAACAAATGATGTCCGGGCTTCGTTTTCGCGCCGGCGCGCGCGAAGTTGGCCGGAGCACTGCCGTGAGGATGCGACTCTAAGCTCCCGCCATGGCACGCTCCAGCCGGGCCCATCACCCAGCGCCTGGACTTGTGCCGATGACGTCTTCAGCAGCTCAGCACAATTCGACGTTTGCAGCCTTCACCGGTCGTGCGGGAGTGCGGTGTCATGTTCTGGGTCAGTAAGAGCATCCACTACATCGACCGGTTCCGCCGGCAACTGCTGACGTTCTTCGCCGTGCTCGGCCCCGGCATCATCGTCATGGTCGCCGACAACGACGCCGGCGGCATCTCCACCTACGCGGTCACCGGCTCGAAGTACGGGTTCAACCTGCTCTGGATGTTCCTGTTCCTGGTGCCGATGGCCTACTTCGTCCAGGAAATGACGGTGCGGCTTGGCGCGGTGACCAAGCGCGGCCACGCGGAAGCGATTTTCGACGGGTTCGGCAAGTTCTGGGGCTGGTTCTCGCTGGCCGACCTCGCCATCGTGAACTGGCTGACGCTGGTCACCGAGTACATCGGCATGACGGCCGCGATGAGCCTGTTCGGCATCTCGCCCTGGATCACGGTGATCGTGGTTACGTTCGTGCTGCTCGGTCTGGTCATTTCCGGGAGCTACTGGACGTTCGAGAAGATCACGTTGGTCTTCTGCCTGTTCAACCTGGTCTACATCCCTGCGGCACTCTGGGCGATGGAGATGCCGACCGCGCCGGCCTGGTCGCAGGTGCTCGACGGCTTCTACCGCCCCAACATTCCCGGCGGCTTCACGAGCGAGTTGCTCTTCATCCTGCTGGCCGTGATCGGCACCACCATCGCGCCGTGGATGATCTTCTTCCAGCAGAGCGCGGTCGTGGACAAGGGCATCGACATCAAGGACATCAAGTGGGGCAAGATCGAGACCTTCGTCGGGTCGGTCTTCACCTGCCTGGTGGCGGTGTTCATCATCATCGCGACCGCGGCGGCGTTCTTCTATCACAAGCCGCCCATCGCGATCGAAGACGCCAAGCAGACCGCCGAGGCGCTGGTGCCCCTGCTGCCGCACAATTCGGGCGAGTTGGCCAAGCGGCTCTTCGCCATCGGCCTGTTTGACGCCGGGTTCCTCGGCGCCATCTGCATCTCCCTCTCATCGTCATGGGCGGTCGGCGAAGTGTTCGGCTGGGCGCACTCGCTCAACCGGAGCGTGCGCGACGCCCCCTGGTTCTACCTTCTGTACTTCCTCCTGTTGCTGACCGCCGGCGGCGTGGTGCTCATTCCGAAAGCGCCGCTCGTGACGATCACCATGTTCGTGCAGGTG
>JAKALV010000156.1 GCA_021824055.1 Acidobacteriota bacterium | reverse complement strand
CAGAGACGGAGGTAGAGCGGGTTTGCAGTTCCCTGCGCGGGCTATGAATCGCCCGCGCCCTGGCGGGCCTTGTTGATGTCGTTGTTGATGTACCTGATGGTGCCGTCAGCCGAGATGACCGCCACCCACGGCGAGCGGCGATCCATCGTGCCGCCAAGTACCCGGTACAGAAAATCCGGATCGCAGCTCGGCGGCAACTTGAAGTCTGTGACGATCGCCCGCAGGGGCTGATTCATGGCGCGCAACGTCCGCGACGCCGTGACCAGTACCTTGTACTCCGGCAACCGCAGGGTCGTCGTGGACCGCTGGACGCGGCCCGGAACGGTGACGGTCGCCAGAAGCAGCACGGCGATGCCGACCGCGTGCCGGACGCGCGTCCATGGCACCGCGGCGATCGGCAGCAGCACCGTGAGCACCGCCGCCGGCATCAGCGACAGGTAGTAGTACGCGTCCAGCCCGCCAAGGAAGAACGCGTAGCCGGCGATCGCGCCCACTGGCGGCAGCAGGATCACGATCAGCAACGCCGGATCGCGCCGGAATCGCCACGCGGTGATCGCGCCTCCCGCGATCAGGACCGCGCCGAGGCACGGAAACGTCCACGGCGCCGCCTCGTTGAAGCGCACCGCCTCGAGATAGCCGCGGAAGCTCTGAGACCACAACGGCGACGCCCGGCCGCTCAGGATCTCCGCAACGCCGCCACTGACGGCGCGCATCGCAGGATCGCCGAAGCGCTGGCCGATCTGGTGCGCGAGATAGGGCAGTTGGAGCGCCGCGACCGTTGCCGCGACGACGCCGGCGGCCTTCATCGCGGCGCCGCGGCCGCCCGCGGTCCAGGCGTCGACGACGAGCGCGAGCAGCACGCACAACGCCACGAACACCGCGCCGGTGTACGCGTGGACCGAACACCAGGCCACGGCCGCCGTGATGCCAAGCCGCACCATCGAGCCGCGGTGCCAGTTGAGCAGGACGAGCGCCGTGGCCGCGGTCGCGAGCGTGGCCCCCATCGTCGGATTCCACACGAGCGCCGCGAGCGCGAGGCCGTAGCCCGACGTGACCACAAGCACGAACGTCGTGATCGCGATCCACGGGCTGCCGGTTCGTCGCCAGATCGCCACCATCAGCAGCGTGTCGGCCGCCGTCGCCAACGCGGCCTGGCCGATGCCGCCCGCATGCGGCAGATTGCTGAAGAACGGGCCGAGCACCACCCGAATGCTCCAGAGAATCCAGTAGAACGCCGGGCCGATCGTGTAGCCGTGCACGTGCGTCGGCGAGCCGACGAGCGGCAATTCCCAGAAGGGCCGCAAGGCGATCGACCAGTCGCGGATCTGGTCCTCGAGCATCCAGAAGCGGTTCTGGATGCCCCAGATCCGCAGGATGAAGGCCGAGGTGGCCGCGATCGCGACGATGGGGAACTTCACGATGACCGCCGATCGTACTCCACCCGGGCCGGCGACTCGGGGTATTGTTCCCGGATCATGAAAAGACTGGCCCTGATCCTGATCTCGGCCGCCACGCTGGCGGACGGTGTCTCCGCCCAACGCCTGCAGGTCGCCGGCAACCAGAACCGCAGCTTCGTGAAGGTCGATGCCGACGTCGTGGCCATCACGCATGTTCGCGTGATCGACGGCACCGGCGCGCCGGCGCGCGCGGATCAAACCCTGATTCTTCGCGACGGCAACATCGCCGCGATGGGGCCGGCCGCATCGACCGCCGTGCCCGAGCGCGCCACCGTGATCGACGGCGCGGGCAAGAGCGTGATGCCCGGCTTCGTGATGCTGCACGAGCATCTCTACTATCCGACCGGTCCCGGCGTGTACGGCCAGCTCGGCGCCAGCTTCGTGCGCCTCTATCTCGCCGGCGGCGTGACGACGATGCGCACGGCCGGCAATACGAATGGGTTCATGGATTTCGCGCTGGCGCGGGGCACCGAGGCCGGCACCACGGTCGGTCCGGCGATCGACGCGACCGCGCCCTACCTGAACGGGCCGCAGAACATGCTCCAGATGTACGCGCTCAAGGATGCGGGCGACGCCACGAAGATGGTGAACTACTGGGCCGATGCGGGCGCGACGTCGTTCAAGGCGTACATGCAGATCACGCGGGCGGAGCTGGCCGCGGCCATTGCGGCGGCGCACGCGCGCGGATTGAAAGTGACGGGGCATCTCTGTTCGGTCACGCTCGGCGAAGCGGCGGATCTGGGCATCGACGATCTCGAGCACGGCTTCGCCGCCGCGACGGATTTCTTTCCCAACAAACAGCCCGATGTCTGTCCGGGCCAGTTGCAGGGGCAGCAGTCGGTCATCGCCGCCGACATCAATGGCGACGCCGTGAAGGCGCTCATCAAGAAGCTTGTCGACAAGAAGGTGGCGCTCACGTCCACGCTCACCGTGTTCGAGACCTTCACGCCCGGCCGCCCCGTGCCGCCCGGCCTGGACGTGCTGCTGCCCGAACTCAAGGCGCAGTTCGATGCCGCCTATCAGCGCGTCGCCAGTTCGCAGACCTCGGTGTACAAACAGCTCTTCCCGAAGATGATGGCGCTCGAGTTCGCCTTTGCGAAAGCCGGCGGCCTGCTCGTGGCCGGCACCGATCCGACCGGATCGGGCGGGGTCATTCCCGGCTACGCGAATCAGCGGCAGATCGAGCTGCTCGTCGAGGAGGGCTTCACGCCGCTCGAGGCGATCAAGATCGCGACGTGGAACGGCGCGAAGTACCTCGGGCGCGAGACCCGGATCGGGTCGATCGCCGTGGGCAAGCAGGCGGATCTGGTGCTCGTCAGCGGCGATCCGTCGACGTCGATCGGCGACGTGCGGAACGTGGACACGGTGTTCCGCAGGGGCGTCGGCTTCGATCCGGTCAAACTTATCGACTCGGTGAAGGGCAAAGTCGGACTCTGGTAGGTTCGGGAGTGAAGAACACCGGGGTTCGAGGAGCTTCGCCGGCCGTTCGGGTTTCTTCGAATGTGGTTCGGGAGGCTTCGCGTGTGGTTCGGGGGGCTTCGCGTGTAGTGCGGTTCGGCGCGGCCTCGCTTCGCTCGGCGCGCACGTCCAGGACATTAAGCACAAGCGACGAACCCCGTTCGAAGCCCCCCGAACCCAGGTGATAGAGTGGTGACTTGCCTTTCACGACTCTGAAGCTCCATCCGTCTCTGCTCCTTGGCATCAAGGAACTTGGCTTTGTCCGTCCCACGCCCATCCAGGCGGAGTCCATTCCGCCCGGGGTCGAGGGACGCGACCTCTTGGCCTGCGCGCAGACCGGCAGCGGCAAGACCGCGGCGTTCCTGCTGCCGATTCTGAACAAGCTGCTCGAGAAGCCGCGCGGCACCACGCGCGCGCTGGTCATCGCGCCCACGCGCGAACTGGCGCAGCAGATCCTCGACGACATGAAGGATCTGGCCGTGCACACGCCCGTGACGGGCGCGGCGATTTACGGCGGCGTCGGCATGGGCCCGCAGGAGCACGCGCTGCGGTCGGGCGTTGACATCATCATCGCCACGCCGGGCCGCCTGCTCGATCACCTGCGCAACAGCTACGCGAAGTTCGACAAGCTCGAGCACCTCGTGCTCGACGAGGCGGACCGCATGCTCGACATGGGCTTCCTGCCCGAGATCCGCAAGATCCTGCGGTTCCTGCCGCAGAAGCGCCAGACGCTGTTCTTCAGCGCCACCATGCCGCCGCCGATTCAGGCGCTGACGCGCGAGATGCTGCACAACCCGGTGTTCATTCAGAAGGAGCGCCAGTCGGCGCCGGCCTCGGGCATCACGCAGGCGATCTATCCGGTCTCGCAGGAACTCAAGTCGGCGTTGCTGCTCGCGCTGCTCAAGCGCGGCGACGTCAAGCAGGCGCTCGTGTTCACGCGGACCAAGCATCGCGCCAATCGCCTGGCGGATTTTCTCGTGCGCAACAAGATCAACGCCGAGCGCATTCACGGCAATCGCTCGCAGACCCAGCGCACGGCCGCGCTCGCCGGCTTCAAGAGCGGCAGGTTTCCGGTGCTTGTGGCGACCGACATCGCCGCGCGCGGCATCGACGTGGACGCGCTCGGGCACGTCGTGAATTTCGACGTGCCGATGGTGCCCGACGACTACATCCATCGCGTGGGCCGCACCGGCCGCGCGGAGGCGACCGGCGACGCGTTCACGTTCGTGTCGCGCGACGAGGAGAGCGACCTGCGCGCGATCGAAAAGGCGATCGGCAAGTCGTTGCCGCGCGTGACCGTGCCCGACTTCGACTACAACGCCAAGCCGGAAGCCAAGCTGGAGATTCCGCTCGCGCAACGCATTGCCGAGATCCGCGCGCGCAAGGCCGCGGAACGTGCGCGCGGCGCCGGCCGGCGCCGGGGCCCCGCCCCGTCGACCGCGGGACACGGCGGCGGACCGCATCGCGGACCCGGCGGTGGGGGACGTCCGGCCGGCGGCGGTGGTTTCCGCGGCGGCACCTACGGACCCAGCCGCGGCGGAAGAACGGGCGGAAGGTAACATCGGGTCGACGGGTTCGGCGCGATACTTGTCGTTCGGGGGAGCTTCGACCGCAGTTCGGGTGGCTTCGATCGTGGTTAGGTTCGAAAGAAAACAAACGGGGCGGCGCGCCTTTCAGCGCCCGCCCCGCAATAACCCAATAGCCCAATCAATAGCCCGCTAACTCAATAGCCAGATTCCAATAGCCTCTAACCAGATAGCAAATAGCCAGATTCACCATCAACGGTCAGTTCCCCCCCCGTCCCCCTCCTGCGGGGAGCGCCGTCACCGGCTTGTGCGGCAGCTTCTCATCGCGATTCGCCGCGAGGAATGCAAACGCCGCCGCGATGGTGGCGTTGCGCCGCATGTCTTCCGGCTGGGCGCGCTCGTAGCTGTCGAGGTTCGTGTGGTGCGTCATCGTGCCGTATTCCACGGCATCCTGGATGAACTGGAAGCCTGGCAGGCCGACGGCGTCGAACGACAGGTGATCCGTCCCGCCCGTATTGCCGACGTTGAGGTGCGTCATGCCGATGCTCTTGAACGGCTCCATCCACTCGCGGAAGATCGGCGCCATCGCCTGGTTCTGCTGCAGATACACGCCGCGGATCGCGCCGGTGCCGTTGTCGATGTTGAAGTACGCCGCGAACTTGCTCCACGCCGGCGTGACCATCGTCACGCCGGCCGGCACGCCCGGCAACGTCTGGGCCGGCGAGGATGCCGCGGCCGGAGCGCCGCCGCGCGCGGGAGCCGTGGCGAAGTGCGCGTTCACATACAGGCGCGAGCCGATGATGCCCTGTTCCTCGCCCGTCCACAGCCCGAGGCGCACCGTGCGGCGCAGCGTGACGCCGCTCTGCTTGAGAATGCGCATCGCTTCCATCATCGCCGCCGAGCCGGCCGCGTTGTCCGTGGCGCCGGTCGAGGCATGCCATGAATCGAAATGTCCGCCGAGCATCACGATCTCGTCCGCTTTGTCCGTACCTTTGATTTCGGCGACGACATTGAACATCGGCGGGTTCGCCGTGTAGGTGTTCTTGATGTCGGCTTCGAGCGTCACCGGCAGGTTCTTCGCGAGCAGGCGCGCGATGCGGCCGTAGTGCTCGGCTGTGATCGCCACCTGCGCGACGCTGGTCGCCGGATCGGTCGCGCGATTGCCGCCGATCGTGTAGATGCCGTGACCGCGCGGGGCCGTCGACAGGACGCCCGCCACGCCTTCGGCCTTGAAGAACGCGTCGCACGGATTCGGCGTCGCCGCGCCGCCACCGCCGCCGCGTCCCGCGTTGCACGGCGTCACGCCGGGCGCCGGGGCTGCTGGTGCGCCGCCGCGTCCCGCCGCCGCCGGATTCGCCACGCCGAACTCCGGGTACGCCGGACTCTCCATCGCATCCAGCTCTTCCCGCGTGTAGCGCTTTGCCGGCGCGGTCCAGTACGCCGCCACGTCCGGCGGCGGCGTGCGCAGGATCCACGCGCCCTTCAGCTTGCCGGTGTACTTCGCCTTCAACTCTTCGAGCGTGTTCTCGGTCACCATCATGGCGTTGCCGCGCACGAGGCCGGTGGTGCCCGGCGTCCAGGCGGTCGGCGTGCCGACGATCGGGAACGCGTCGGGCGCGACGGCGGCCATGTAGAACTTGTCGTTGCTCCAGCCGCGGGGGAATCCGTTGTTGCCGCCCGTGGCGTCCGCGGGCCACGGCTCCAGCGCGGCGCCGGTCAGGCCCCAGTCGCTGAGCTGCTTCACGGCCCACTGCCCGGCCTTCTCGATGTTGGGCGAGCCGGTCAGGCGCGGCCCGGCCACGTCGGTCAGATAACTCAGCGTGTCCATGACCTTGGAGTTCGACGCCACCAGGCCCTGCTGCTTGATCTTGTTGATGCTGTCGTAGTCGATCGACTCAGTGAAGGCACGAAGAGGCAGGCTGGCGGTCAGCGCCGCCGCGAATGTGACTGCCAAGGCGCCATAGAACGGTTTTCTCATTGGGGTCCTCCAGGATAATCCGCCGTGACTATATAGGAGGATGGGGGAGTGGTGGTAAGTTACTCCCCCCGACAGTTTGATGGAGGAACGCACATGAGATCGATCGGTTTGTCCGTGCTGTGTTGTGCCGCATTCGTCAGCGCCGTCTCGGCCCAGCAGGCGCCGATGGGGCGGGGCCAGGCGCCCCAGCCGCGTCCGCTGCCCGGCATCGTCATGGAAGTCCGCGCCATCTTCAACAACATCAAGAACAACATCACCAAGGCCGCCGACCAGTTTCCCGAAGACAAGTACGGCTGGTCCCCGACGCCCGACGTGCGCACCTGGGGCGGTCTGATGTCGCACATCGTGGACGACAACAACGGCGCGTGCTTCACGTTGTCGGGTGACACCGGCACGCCGCCGCCGCGTCTGGACAACGCCGGCAAGCCGATCGAGGCCGGCAGGAATCTGAAGAAGACGGACATCGTCAAGCTGCTGGCCGAATCGTTCGCGCGCTGCGACAAGGCGTTCGACGCGGTGAACGAAACGAACATGGCCGAGCGCAACGGCAACACGAACCGCTCGAAGTTCGGCGCGGTGTTCTACGACACGCAGCACATCAACGAGCACTACGGGAACATCGTCACCTACATGCGGCTGCAGGGGATGGTCCCGCCGTCATCGGCGCCAAGGGGCGGGGGACCAGCTAACTGAAGCCTGGCATCGGACGATTGCGGAATCGATAAACGGCAATCTTCGATTGGCAATCGGCGATTGGCAATCGGGCGCAAGGCGGTCCGATTCCGCGATTCCCCGATTGCCGATCTGCGGTTACCCTATTCCGCGATTACCGATCGAAGATTGCCAATTTCAAATTCATCGATTTATCGATGCCAGAGTCTGCCCTGTCCCTGCTCGTGTTTAAGCAGCCAGGCCTTCATCTTGAGCCCGCCCCCGAATCCCGTCAGGGAGCCGTTCTTCCCGATCACCCGATGGCAGGGAATGACGATCGGAATCGGATTCTGTCCGTTGGCGGCGCCCACGGCGCGGACCGCGTCAGCGCGTCCGATGCGCGCGGCGAGCTCGCCGTAGGAGCAGGTCGCGCCGAACGGAATGTCCCGTAGCGCCGTCCAGACGTCACACTGAAACGGCGTCCCCGTCAGCTGCAGCGGCAGGTCGAATGTCTTGAGCGTGCCTGCGAAATACGCCGCCAGTTGTTTCTCGGCCTCGGCCAGGAGGCCGGTCGGCCGCGCGCGGTCCGGCGTGCCCTTCGCGTTGAGCCAGATGCCGGCCAGCGCTGTCTCGCCAGCGGACAGTTTCAGCAG
>JAKALV010000155.1 GCA_021824055.1 Acidobacteriota bacterium | reverse complement strand
CGGGTTGGAAATGTCGGGATTGGAAATATCGGGATTCGAAATGTCGGGGTTCGAAATGTCCGGATTCGAAATATCCGGATTCGCCACCACCACGTTGGAGATGTCCGGGTTGGAGATGTCCGGATTCGAAATGTCGGGGTTGGAAATATCGGGGTTGGAAATATCGGGATTCGAAATGTCCGGGTTGTACACCTCGGCGTTCGAAATATCCGGATTCGAAATATCGGGATTGGAGATGTCCGGATTGGAAATGTCAGGATTCGAAATGTCCGGATTGAGCAGCACGCGGCTTGCGAGGCCGTCGGTCAGCACCGGCATATCCGGCGCCGACACCTCCTGGATGTCCACGGCCACCTGCGCCTTGGCGTCCGACGAGGTCACAAAGACCGTGCGCGTAACCATCGATCGGGGCGCCACGCTGACATCGAGCGACATCAGCGGATACACTGCGCCCGCTCCGGCGGTCTGCGTGAACGACGCGACGCCGCCCACCGGCTGGCTGGCAATCGAGAACCGGAACGTCTTGGTGGCCGTCGTCGTGTTCTGCGCGAACACCACGAACGCGCGCGGCGTCGTCGGATCGAGCGGCTTGGTGTTGCCGGGCGATCCCGCGATCAGCCCCCACGTCAATCGCGCCGAGTACACGTTCTGGTTGCGCATGCCCGTCTGACCGGCGATGCACGCGGGCGCCTGCTGCGCGGGATCGAAGGTGCTGTTCCCGCCGACGCTGCCGGGCGGCGTGTAGTGCGTCCAGTCGCCGTCCTTCGGCGGCCGCACGTCGCGGTTGTCGGTCCAGACCACGTGAAACACGGGCGCGGCGGCCGGCGCCGTGTTGAACGTCCACGCGCCCCGGGCGTTCTGCACAAACGCCGGCGCGGGCGCCAGATCGATGTAGTCGCCCATGAACGGCACCGTGCCGAGCTTGAAGAGCGGCAGGTCCGGCGGGTTGTACTGCAGCTGCTCAACCTGGCTGGAACCCGGGCGGCTGCCCATCAGGTACTGAGAGATCCGGATCGACGGACCGAAAACCGGCACGTCGCCCTTCGTCGCGTGCGCCGCGCGAATGTCGATCGTGTGACGCCGGCGCACCGTCATCACCGCGTCCTTCTCCGAAATGAACGGACCGAAGACGCGCGATACGTCCTCGCGCAGGTCGTAGTACACGACCACGAGCTTGCCCGCCGCGAACGAGATCGACGGCATCAGCTGGTGTCCCGGCAGATCCGTGCCGCCCGACCCGCCCGAATCCACGGGCTGCGGCGCCGTCCACGCCGCGCCGAAGCGGGACGTTGAAATGACGACGCGCGCGTCGCCGTCGGTTGCGCCCGGCCGCAATGTGCCGAAGCCGCGCTCGGTCCATGCCGCGTACACGCGGCCGTCATCGTCGATCGCCAGCGTGGGGTACGCGTTCGTCCGGAACCGGTCGTCCGCGGTGCCCTGGTCGAAGGGCTGGATCTCGGCCACTTCGTCCGGATCGCCCTCGCGATGCTCGGCGATCATGCGGCGCAGCCGGTCGGCCGGCCGGTGCGCCAGAAACCGGTGCACCTTGCCGGGGAGCTCGAAGCGCTTGCCGGGCGCCGGCATGCGCGCGACCATCACGGCATCGGTATCGGCGGCGGTGAGACCAAACTGCCGCCACGCGACGTACACTCCGCCCGACCGCGGATCGATCGCGACGGTCGCGCCCTGATTCACCTTGTCGGCCGGATTGCTCAGCTGGACGGGCTTGCTCCACGTCACGCCGCAGTCATCCGACTGCGAGAACATGATGCGCGACGTCACGTCGGCGCCCACGGTGGTGATGCGCGAGTACGCCACGTAGATCCGGCCCGCCGCGATCGTCTCGGCGACCAGCCGCGGATCCTTCGACGCTTTCGGCGATGCCTTGGGATTTTTCGTCTTGTCCTGTTCGTGCTTCTTCCAGCCGGTGAAGCGGCCCCAGCCCACGCCGGGCTTGATATCCGGCGGCGGCTCGGAGACGACGATGCGGCACGAGCGCGCGCCCGCGCGCGGCACATCGACGGCCATCCACGGTTTGTCGATGAAATCCGCGCCGGTGGACGTATCGATGATCGACGTCCCGATGTACTTGATCGGGTCGCCGTTTTCCTTGTTGTTGTTGTCGATGAAGCGCGCCATGAACACGGCGCTCGGCTGGTTCGGGCCGCGATTGAACGCGAGGCCCGCGTAATACAGCAGACCGTTCGTGCCGGGCCGGACCACCGGATCCGCGCCGGCCTCGAAGGCCTTGAGCGGCGAGGCCATGCCGGCCGCGCTCGTGTCCTGCGGATAACCGGGCAAGAGCGTGCTCTGCCACCGCTCCCCGCCGTCGAAGCTCTTGAACAGACCCAGCCACGCATCGCCCGTTTCGGATCCCGTCGACAGACCGGGCAAGTCCACGGTGCGGTAGTCGTTGGCGCCGCCGAGCAGGTGCTGCGGGTTCCGCGTGGATGCCGCCACCGACGGTTCGTTCTGGCGCTGCAGGTACGGATCGCCGTTGGGCCACGTGTCGCCGGCCACCATGTTCACGCTGCGGCTGACCACCATGCCGGTCGGGCCGGCCGTCTGAGCCCGGGAGGTCACGGTCAAGGCGGCGGCGAGCAGCGCAGAAAAGAGCAGGCCACGGTACAAAGCCGCAGGCATGCGGCGCACACGTATCGTCACGGATCCTCCAGGGACCTCGACAGATTTTTGGAAACCGACGACATTATGCACAGATCTGGCACACGAAGGGGAATTACCTGCTGCTCGATGCCGTCTTGCGCCGTTCGTGTCGCCTGGAGTCGCCATGGGCTCAAGGGCGGCGCTCAGCCACAGGATCCGAACTAAGATTGCCGGGACTTGTTCAGAAATCGCCTGGTCGTCCTGCTCAGTCTTTCCCTGGGCCTCGCCATCACGGCCAGCGTGGCGTGGTACGGCGGGTTGCGAGGCTTGCTGTTTCTAACCCTCTACTTGCTGGCGCTGCTGCCGGGGCTGCCGATCGGATGGTGGCTGTTCGGACGCCGGCACGCGGCGGGCTGGGTTGCGGGCGGGCTGATTGGCTACGCCGCGACGTGCATGGCCCTCAGCCTGGTGATTCGGGCCGGGTGGGCCACCCCGGCGGGGAACGCGGTCGCATGGATCGCGCTGACAGGCGCCATCTGGGGCCTCGTCCCGCGCTCGACGCTTCCGCTTGTTGCGCTGCCCGCCTGGACCCGGCGCGACACCATCGCGTGGCTGCTCGTGCTGCATCTGGTGCCGGCGTTGATCACGGTGCCCTTCGCGCACGTGGGCGCGCGGGATGCGGACGGCAACAAACAGTACCGCGCGTACTTCATCGCGGATTTCGTCTGGCACATGGCCCTGACCCAGGAAATCGCGCGGCACGACACGCCGCCGCGTAATCCCTACATGTTCGACAAGCCCATCCATTACTACTGGACCTACTTCGTGGCGCCATCGGTGATGGGCGGCGACAGCACGGCGCCGGTCGAGCGCGTCGAGCTGGCGCTGAAGGTGTGTGCCACCGGTACCGCGCTGCTGATGCTCAGCACGGTGTTTCTGGCCGCGCTGGCGGTGAGCCGCCGCGCGTGGATCGCCGCCGCCGCGACCGTGCTGGCCTTCGTGGGCCCGAGTCTCGAAGGCGCGTACGCGCTGGTCGACATGACCGGGCGCGGCGCGCCGCTCGCCGGACTGCGTGACGTCAACATCGACGCCGTGACCGCGTGGGCGCCGTTTGGCGGCCTCCGGATCGACGGGCTGATGCGCTCGATGCTCTACACGCCGCAGCACTCGATGGCGTTCGCGCTCGGTATGCTGGCCGTGATCGCGGGCGCCGCGTTGTCCGCGCCGCTGACCCTGGCCGGGCGTCTCGTCGTCGCGTCCACCCTCGGACTGTCGGTGATCTTCAATCCGTTTCTTGGCGCGGCCTTCACGCTCATCTACGGCATCGCGTTGCTGGCCGATGTCGTGTCGGCGCGGCGCGGCTGGTCTGCGCTCGCCGGCCATCTGGTCGCGGCGCTGCCGGTGGGCCTCGGGCTCGCGTGGTGCTTCTGGACCGGCATGGCCGGCGGCGTGGGCGAGAACCTGCATTTCGGTCTGTTCGGACCGGCGCGCCGCTATCCGTTCACGACGCTGATGCTGTCGCTCGGCGGCCTGCTCGTCCCCGCGGTGTTCGGGCTGCTGCCGTGGCGGAAACTCCCGTGGCGCCCGTGGATTCCGGCGATGGCCGCGCTGGTGGTCGGGCTCACGCTGATGTACTTCGTCAGCCTCACCGATCAGTACTGGGTGGGCTTTCGCGCGGGCAACATTCTGCAAATCACGCTGCCCATGCTCGTGGCGCGCGCGTTGATGGGGCTGTCGGATCTCGGCGCCGCGAAGCTCGGCGGCGGCGTGGTCGTGGCGGCCACGCTCATCGGCGCGCCGACGACCGTGATCGACGCGTACAACGCGCAGGATGTCGCCGATCGCCATCGGGGACCCGGGTTCTACTGGACCGACGTGCTGACGCCGACGCAGCAGGCAGGGCTGGCGTGGATCCGCCGGAACACGCCGGCGAACGCGGTCGTGCAAGCGCGGCGGCTGCCCTATGAAGTGAGCGGCGTCGACATGGACCGGCAGAACTGGAGCATCGTGCAGTCGGTCGCCGGCCGCCGGTCGGCCGCGGCCAACGCGATTTCGCTGCTACCCGATCCGGAGAACCCGGCGAAATGCGCCCGCGTGAATGCCATGTTCCTCACCGAGACGCCCGAGGCCGCGCATGCCACCGCGAAGGCGCTGGGCATCGAGTACTTGTGGCTGGATCAGGAAGATGCCTTCCGCGTCGACTTCCTGAACCGCATCGGCGCGCGCCACGACCTGTTTTATGCGGTGTTCCAGCAGGGCGACGTGTACGTGATCCGCGTGGGCTAGGTCACGGCGGGCGTCGCTCCACCCTGAGGGCCCCGACACCGTCATTTCTCCGAAAGGGCCCGATGCAGCGGCCACGCGGCATCAGAACACCGTCGCCAATGCCACGCGAAAGGACCGCGGCGACCCCGGTGAGATGTTGGTATTGGTGTCGGCATTGAGCCAATACCGCGCGTTGAACACGTTCTCGACATTGAGCTGAATCCGTGTGGTGCGCGTCAGCGTCCAGAACGCGGCCACATCGGCCCGGACGTAACTCGGCAACCTCACCGTATCGCTGATCGTCGCAAACATGTCGCTGCGATAGATCACGCCGACGGCGACCGCCGCGCGCGGCTGCACCTGATACCGATTCCACAGCGAAAACGTCTGATGCGGCACCTGCCCGACCTCGGCGCCCGCCGCCGCGGCCGTGGTGGCGCTCGTGACGTACGCCTTCTGGTACGCGTAGCCGCCGGCCAGGCTCCAGGCGGACGTGACGCGTCCATTCGCGCCGATCTCGTAGCCGTTCGTCCGCTGACTGCCGGTCTGGACGATGCGCGTGGGATCATTCGGATCGGTCGACCGTGTGTTCGTGCGGTCGAGACGATAGACGGCCGTGGTGATCGACAGACCGGAGGCCGGCTCCCACTTTGCGCCGAGCTCGTAGTTGCTGAACTTCTCTGGCTCGACCTGTTGCGTGATCGTCGTCAGTGACGAGAACTGGTCGCCGGAGCTCGGCAAGAACGAGACGCTGTAGCTCCCGTAGAGCGACACGGGCGTCGCGGGCTTGAACACGACTCCGGCGCGCGGCGAGAGCAGATGGTCCACGCGGTTGAGCGTCGCGGCGGTGCGGTTGTTGTGATACGTCAGGTCGAACCGGTCGAATCGCAGTCCTCCGACAACGCGGACGCGGTCCGAAATCGCCATCTCGTCCTGCGCATACACCGCCGCGACCGTCGCCGTGAGGTGATTGTCGGCGTCCGTCGCGCTCTGGCGGAACGTCATCGGAACGCTGATGGTGGGCCGATCGAGCGGTACGAGCATCGACGTCGTCTCGTTGTTGAAAAAGCCGGTGTTGCGGAAATTGTCCGTCCACTGAAGTCCAGCCTCGGCCCCTCCAAGCAGCGTGTGGCGAATACGGCCGGTCGTCGCGCGATACGTCACGTCGGTCTGATTGAAGAGATTGGTGCGAGTCGTCGCGTTGTTGTAGGCCGTCAGCGTGACCCGGTCGCCGCCGGCGCTCACCGCGCCGGGGACGAAGTTCTGATATCCGCGATCGTAGGCGCCAAAGAGGATGCGGTGTCTCACCGTCAACGCGCCCGACTGATGTTCGATCGTCGCATTCGTGAGATCGACGCGCGCCCGGACGTTGGCGTTGGCCGGGTCGCCGAAGTAGGTCTCGACCGGGACGTCCACCGGCCGGCCCTTGAAGGACGTGACGCCCCGGTCCGCGGTCCGGCGATCATGGAAGTTCTCGTAGCCGACGTTGACCGTTGTGTGCGCGCTGGGCCTCCAGGTCAAGGCCGGGTTGGCCCCGTAGCGCTCAAGCCCCACCGCGCGGCGAAAGCTGTTCGAGTGCTCGTACACGCCGTTGAACCGCAGGGCCACGGTTGACGAGAGTGTGGTGTTCAGGTCCGTGCTGAGACGCTTGCTCCCGAAGGAACCGCCTTCGAGGAACACGCTGCGGAATGTCCCGAATTCGGCTTGCTTCATCACGCGGTTCACGACGCCGCCGGCGCCGCCGCGGCCGAAGATCAACGCATTCGGTCCCTTGAGGATCTCGACGCGGCTGAGGTTGTACAGGTCCCGGTAATACTGCACGTCGTCACGCGCCCCATCGACGAAGAAGTTGGCGGAGGAGCTATTTCCCCGGAGCACAACCTCATCGCGATTGTTTTCGCCCTGGTGATGAGCGGCCCCGGGTACGTACCGAACGACGTCGCCGAGGCTCAGCATCATCTGGTCCTTGATCAGCTGGCTCGTGACGATGGACACCGACTGGGGCACGTCGCGAAGGACGGTGGGCGTCTTGGTCGCGGCGCTGATCGCGGTCGCGCCGTAGCCCGTCGACCCGACGACGGTGACGATGTCGCGGCGGCCGGCGATCTGCAGGACGAATTCGCGGGTGTCCGATCCGGCATCCGCCGGGCGCATCACCTGCTCAGCGGCCGCCAATCCCGGCGCCTCAACGCGCACGATGTAGGTGCCGGTCGGCGCCACCACCAGGAACACGCCGCGCTCATCGGTGCGCGTCGTGATCGGCGGCCCGCCGGCATCCGGCACCGCCGTCACGCGCGCACCCGCAATCGGCGCGCGGGTGGCGTCCAGAGCGGTGCCGCGCAGAATCATACGGGCGGCGACGGATGGGAGATCCTGCGCGGACGCGGATTGCGCGCCCACGCCCGGTGAGAGAAGGCAGCCGACAAATAGTGCGACAACAGCAAACGATACACGGCGCATAGAGGCCTCCTGGCCTGTTGCGCCGACGCGCGCGGCTCCCTACAATGCAGAAAGTCGGACGCGTCAGGCGCGCGAGCGAATGACACGGTCTGTCCGGACCACAGCGTTCGATCGGCCCGCCGGTGTGTTCAGCACCGCGCGGGCTTTTGTGTGCTGACCGGTCGCGTTCAGCGATCGATCGTGGCTACCTTAGCAAGCGTTTGATTGATATGTCAATCACTTGTGTCGTATACGTACGCTCATCGTGCGCGGCGGATCCACGACACTGACTTCGCCGGACGCTGCTGGGACAGGCACTGCCGGACCTCCCTTTTCCGTACATCGCGACCGCGGTAGGCTGAAGGGCGACTCGCGATGCCACTGGCCATTGACCTGATCTTCTTTGACGGTTGTCCTCACGCGGACACCGCGCGCGAGCGACTTCGCGCCGC
>JAKALV010000154.1 GCA_021824055.1 Acidobacteriota bacterium | reverse complement strand
TGCCGGCCGCGTGACGAAGAAAGACATCCTCGCGGCCATCGAGCGCGGCGCGGCGGCGCGCCCGGCAACGCCGGCCGAGCCGACGGACGCCGTTCAGGCCGCGACGCCGGCGCTCTCCACGAAGCCGGCGTTCGGCCCACTGGTCGACCGCGTCGAGAAGATGGGCGTGATGCGCAAGAAGATCGCCGAGCACATGATCACGAGCATCCGCACGTCGGCGCATGTGTACTCGGCGTACGAGGTGGACTTCAGCCGCCTCGACCAGATCCGCCAGAAGAAGAAGGCCGAGTACGAGCGGATGGGCGCGAAGCTCACCTACACGGCGTTCATCGCGAAAGCCACGATCGACACGATCCGGCAGTTCCCGTTCAGCAACGCGGCGATCGACGGCGACGCCATCGTCTACAAGCGCGATATCAACCTCGGCATTGCCGTGGCGCTCGAGCAGGGACTGATCGTGCCCGTGATCAAGAACGCCGACGAGAAGAACATGCTCGGCATCTGCCGCGCGGTGCAGGATCTGGCCTCGCGCGCCCGGTCGAAGAAGCTGAATCCCGAGGAAGTGCAGGGCGGGACGTTCACGATCACCAACCCGGGCATTTTCGGCGCGCTCTTCGGCCTGCCGATCATCAGCCAGCCGCAGGTGGCGATTCTCGGCGTCGGCAGCATCGACAAGCGCGTGGTGGTCGTCGACGACATGATCGCCGTCCGGCCGATGTGCTACCTGACGCTCGGCTACGACCACCGCCTGATCGATGGCGCGGACGCCGGCCGGTTCCTGCAGGCGCTCAAGGACCGGCTGCAGAACTTCGACGAGAAAGACGTCTGATCACGAACATCGTGGTCCGCCGGCTCGGCCGCGTGTCGTACGAAGACGGCCTGGCGCTTCAGGCGAAGCTGGTGGAAGAGCGGCGCGCCGGCGCGATTCCCGACACGCTGCTGCTCCTCGAGCATCCGCCCGTCATCACGCTGGGCGTCAAGACCCGTCAGGGGCCGAAGCACATCGTCGCCACGCCCGCAGAGCTCGCGCGCGAGGGCGTGACGGTGCACGAGTCGGGCCGCGGCGGTGACGTGACCTACCACGGTCCCGGACAGCTCGTCGGGTATCCAATCCTCGACCTCGCGCCCGATCGCAAGGATGTGCACCGCTACGTTCGCGACATCGAGGAAGTCCTCATCCGCGCCGCCGCCGCGTTCGGCATCGAGGCCATCCGCGTGAAGGGACTGACCGGCGTGTGGGTGGCGCCGCCGCCGGGCGAGGGCGGGACGGAAGAGAAGCTGGCGGCGATCGGCGTCCGCATCAGCCGCTGGATCACGAGCCACGGTTTCGCGCTCAACGTGTCCACCGACCTCAGTCACTTCAATCTGATCGTGCCGTGCGGCATCACGGATCACGGCGTCACGTCGCTCGAGCGTCGGCTCGGACGCCCAGTGACGATGGCGGAGGCCGAGGCGGCGGTGGCATCGGCGTTCCGTCAGGTCTTCGCGCCGGCCGCGCAGGGTAACATCTAGCCTGATGACGGACATCGCCAACCTGCGCCGCAACTACGGCCGCGCCCAACTGCGCCGCGAGGATCTCGACCCGAACCCATTCGTGCAATTCAAGAAGTGGCTCGACGAGGCGATCGCGTCCGAGCTCGTGGACGCCAACGCCATGAGCCTTGCCACAGTGGGACGGGCCGGCGAGCCGACGCTGCGCACCGTCCTGCTCAAAGCCTTCAGCGAGGACGGGTTCGTGTTCTTCACCAATCTGGAGAGCACCAAGAGCGTGCAGATCGGGGAAAACCCCAACGTGGCGCTCCTGTTCTACTGGCGCGAGTTCGAGCGCCAGATCAAGATCACCGGCACCGCCGCGCGGCTGCCGCTCGCCGATGTGGCGCGCTACTTCTTCTCGCGGCCGCGCGAGAGCCGGATCGCGGCGTGGGTATCGCCGCAGAGCCGCATCATCGAAGCGCGCAAGGCCCTGGAGATGAAGTTCGACGAGCTCATGAAGAAATTCGGCGACGGCGACATTCCGGTGCCGTCATTCTGGGGCGGCTTCCGCGTGGCGCCGCGGGACATCGAGTTCTGGCAGGGCGGCGCGAACCGCCTGCACGACCGGTTCAAGTACAGCCGGGCCGGCGACGGCTGGCGCATCGACAACCTGGCGCCCTGATACATGCGGCCGCGGTTCGCGCTCGTTGTGCTCGTGTGCCATCTGGCGCTGCTGATCGCGTTTGTGAATTCCTGGCAGCGGTCGCGGTTGATGCTGTACGACTTCCACGAGGTCCCCAGCGAAGCGCACATCAACCTCGCGCCGGCGGAACTGGCCGCCCGGTTCGGCTACGCTGAAGATGACGTCGATCAGTTGGCGGCGTTTCGCGCCATCGCCGAGCCGATCGTCGCCGGCGTGACCTTCAGCGGCGACCGCGCGAGCCGCCTGGCCGACTACATCTACTCACTGCGCCACCGCGACTTCAACGACGTTGAGGGCGACGTGCGGCGCGGCCCGGGCGCGCTGCTCAGGGACATGCAGAAAGGCGAGCCGGCCAACTGCGGACAGATGTCCACCGTTCTGGCCGCGTTCTGGCGGAGCCTCGGCGGACACACGCGCGGCGTGCGCTGGGCGACCGCGGACGGCCTGGTGGGTCACTACGCGCTGGAGCTGTGGGATGACCAGACGGGCCGCTGGTTCTACTACGACATGAATCTCAACGGCTATGCCGTCGACGATGACCACAAGACGCCGCTGTCGATCGGTGCGCTGCGCGCGAACCTGTTGACCGGAGAGAACCTTCGCGTGGTGGCGAACCTGAAAGAGAACGACTTCACGCTGTCGGATTTCGAGGAGGCGATCCGGGATTTTCCGATCGAATGGTACGTGTTGAGCAACCGGTCGCTGAACAAGGAGCCTGGCCGGCGATTCGGTCCGCTCAATCGATTTCGGCCGTGGCTGGTGCGCCTGCCCAACCCGCTGGACCGCGTGCTCGACAACCTCACCGGCGATCGTGACCGGCGGCTGGTGGTCGCCGGCCGCGTGTCGATCGCGGGGCTGACCACGCTGACCGGCGGGCGGCTGCTCACCGGCTATTTCACGGGCGTCGTCCTGGCCTGCGCGTTCAGTCTCTACCGGTACCGGCGCGCCGTTCGCGTGTAACATCCCCGTCCAGGGGAGGGAATCCATGTTCAAACGCGCCTTCTGGGCGGCGGCGTGCGTGGCGTCGGCGGCGTGCGGGTCAGGCGCGCCCGCGGCGCCGACGTCGAGTACATCCGCGCTGTCGGCGCCCACCAGTTTCGTCATCACGTCGCAGCAGGTGTTTCTCGATCGCAACGTGGTCGCGCTCTCGTGGTCGGGCGGCGCCTCGACGTACAAAGTGTTTGCCGGCAGCACGGCCGGCGCGTCGGATCTGCTGTCGGCCGACGTGACCGGCACCTCGTACACGTGGACGGCGCCGAGAACCGCCGGCGTGTTCTACGTGCGTGTGGCCGCCACGAGCGGCGGCCAGACGGGCACGGCGTCCACCGAACTGCCGGTCTACACGATCGACCTGCGCAACGTCATCGACGCGCTGTATTTCGGGTACGGACCGATGTCCGACGCGAACGGCCGGGCGCCGGCGTCGACGGTTGCGGTCTGGCCCGATGGCGCGACGATCCAGACGCTCGTGACGGCCCAGACGGGCGCCGCCTCGCTGACCGCCGCGCAGACGTTCGTCGCCGACTATCTGGCGGCGTCGTCGAATTTCATTTCGGTGCCGATCAGCACGACCGCCACGACGTACACCGGGGTCGCGCTGCAGGACATCCCGGAGAACACGGTCGTGGTCCGCGTGGACAACAGCGTGTGCCCGCAGCCGGGCGTCATCGCGTGCGCGTACTACGGGCCGAAGCCGTACGGCCTCGGACGGTCAACCGTCAATCTCAACGCGGCGCCGACGGGCAACACGCCCGATTCATGGAAAGCGATCGCGCACGAGATCGGGCACGCGTTCGGACTCCACCATCTGGTGATGAACAGCTCGGGCCGCGCGGAGTTTCAGTTCCTGATGAATCCGGCGCTGGTGGCGTCGCAGCTGAGCGCCGTCGAGAAGACCGCGATCGCGGCGGCGCGCGCCGGCGGTATTCGCGCCGGCACGACGCGCAGCGAGGCCGTCAGCCTCGGCCTCGTGCTGCCGCAGTGAAACCCTGCCGTCGGCGCTGCGGTCACCGCCCGAGGCCGCGCAGGATCCGAATGTAGAGGCCCTGCCACCACGGCACCGCGTAGCGCAGTTTCGGCCTCGCGGCTTCAGCCGCGGTGACCATCGCGGCCACCACCTGGTGGATCTTCGTGCTCTGCAGGCCCATCACGACCCGCTCGTGCTTCTCGATGAACGCCGTCTTGTCCCGGTAGATCGACTCCGGCGTCATCCAGCTGTACTTCGTCGCGATCTGCGCTTCGTTGAAGCCGGTGGCGAACGCGCCGGGTTCGATCATCGACACGCGGATGTTAAACGGCGCGAGTTCCACGGCCAGGTCGGCGCCGGCGACCTCGAGCGCGTATTTCGTCATGCCGTACGGCGCGAGAAACGGAATCGCCATGCGCCCGGCCAATGACGTGACGATGACGATCGTGCCGCCGCCGCGCGCGATCAGTTCCGGCACCGCGACCTGGATCATGGCGATGGTGCCGATGACGTTGGTTTCGAGCGTGCGGCGGATGCGCTCGAGCGGCACTTCCGCGAGCGCGCCGGATTCGCCGACGGCCGCGTTGTTGATCAGCACGTCGATGCCGCTGCCCGCCACCTGCCGCCGATCGGCCGCGCTGGTGATGTCGAGCGTGATGATCTTCATCGTCACGCCGGCTGCCGCCGCCTCGCGCGTCAGCGCATCGGCCTGCGGCTGGTCGTAGGTCGCGGCGATCACGCGGTGGCCGCGCTTTGCCAATGCGAGCGCCGCCTGCTTGCCAAACCCGCTGCCCGCGCCGGTGATCATGATGGTCTTGCCCATGCGGGCATTGTGCCAGCTTCGCGCAGGCATAGTCGCTGAATTGCCTTTGACACGTCGGGCGATGCCGAATCAGGGAAGTCCTGCGAACGGGCCGAAGCCTCCGGCGTTTCCACCCAACCGGATCATTCGCGAGGGGAAGGATCCAGTGCCGAAGCCGACAGCCGGCGCGGTGCGGTAGCGCCCACGTTGGGGTTGCACGCTAGTTCCTGAGGTTCCACGCTGAAGATATTTGGACTGGGGATTCCTGGTCGGCGATTGGCCCTGGCAACTGCCGGGGCCTCTTGCTTTCTTGGGGTCGGAGGTTATCCAAGTACGCGGTGCCCTCGAAGAAGACTTCGTCGTATCGAGAAGCTGGACATGGCGCCACTCGCGTTGCCGCGTGCGCTCGCAATCGGCGCTGAACTTCTGCTCGCGCGGACTCGAGGACTGCCTGTCGTTTGCCTTCGTCGGTGACCTTCGGCCCCGGCTCGGGCATTTGGTCGTTCGGGTCGGTCGGCATTTCCATCGCCCGCAGCAAGAAGAGAGGCGGCCTCAGTGGCCGCCCTGGCTGCACCCCCAAGCACCGCCGATGGTGGCGACACCGGGTGCCACGGACGACGATGCCATCGTCGTCGCCGGGAATCAAGCAAATGGTCGTTTGCCATAGCAGAGGGTCGCTCGCGGTAGGATTCACACATGCACGTCGACGTGAGTCCGAGTCGTTTCCGTTGGGCGCGTGAGCGCGCACGGATGACGTCGGCTGCCCTGGCGCGCAAGTTCCCCAAGCTTGAGCAATGGGAGGCGGGAGCACGGCGGCCGACGCTGAAACAGCTGGAGACCTTCGCGAAGGCGACGCACGCGCCGATCGGGTTCTTCTTCCTGCCGGAGGCACCCGTCGAGGTGGTTCCGATTCCCGACCTTCGCACCATCCGCGATGCCGGTGTTGCGCGTCCCAGCCCTGATCTGCTCGATACCGTTTATGTCTGCCAGCAGCGTCAAGACTGGTATCGCGACTTCGCGCGCGCAGAAGGTGACGATCCAATTCCGTTTGTTGGTTCGCTGACCGTTGATACGCCTGTCGAGGCGGCCGCCGCGAGCATTCGACACACGTTGAGCTTCGATGTGGCCGAGCGACGCGAGATGGCAACGTGGGAAGAGGCGCTGCGTCGGTTCATCGAGCTGGCCGATGCGGCTGGAATCCTGGTGATGGTGTCCGGTGTGGTTGGCAATAACAACCGGCGGAAGCTGGACCCGGAAGAGTTTCGAGGGTTTGCTCTGGCTGATCCGTACGCGCCGCTGGTGTTCATCAACGGCGCGGATTCCAAGTCGGCGCAGATGTTCACGTTGGCGCACGAGATCGCCCATGTGTGGATCGGGGCGAGCGGACTGTCTGACGTCGATCCCAATGCTCCGGCAGGCCCCCGAGTTGAGCAGTGGTGCAACCACGTTGCGGCGGAGCTCCTGATGCCTGCGGCGGAGCTGCGTGAGGCGCGCCGGGCTGGGCCGTTGGATCAAGAGGTTCAGCGACTGGCCCGGCACTTCAAGGTCAGCACACTCGTCGTGCTACGCCGGCTTCGAGACACTGGCGTGCTGACTGGGGAGCGTTACTGGGAGGCATACGGCGCTGAGCTGGAGCGGATTCGTGCCGCCAAGAAATCTCCCGGTGGCGACTTCTATCGCACGCAGGGAGCGCGGCTGAGCAAACGCTTTGCACGTGCCCTCATTGTGAGCACGGTGGAAGGGCGGTCGACGTTTACCGAGGCGTTCAGACTTCTGGGCGTCACGAAGATCGGGACGTTTCAGGAACTCGGCCACAGCCTCGGAGTGGCGTGATGGCCTACTTGCTGGATGCCAACACGTTCATTGAAGCCAATAACACCTACTACGGCATGGACTTCTGCCCGGCCTACTGGGACTGGCTCGAGAACGCCAATGCCGCCGGTCGCGTGTACAGCATCGAGAAGGTTCAGAACGAGATCACGGCCGGCACTGATGCGCTAGCGACATGGGCGGCAGCCAAGGACGCCAGGTTCTTCCTCGCTCCTGACGCCGCGACGTTGCCGGCGTTCGCGACCGTGAGTGCCTGGGCCAATAGCGCGGGTTATTCTGCGGGGGCCATCGGCACGTTTCTCTCAGTGGCCGACTACTACCTGGTGGCTCAGGCACTGGCGCATCGGTACGCCGTCGTCACGCGTGAAGTGGCCATCGGGATCGCTGAAGAAGATCAAGATTCCCGACGCGTGCATTGCGCTCGGTGTGACCTGTCTGACGCCGTTCGAGATGCTCCGCGCGGAGCGAGCGAGATTCGTCCAGCAACCCTGACCTCGGCCGTTCCGGTGGTTGCCACAAAAAGAAAAGGGCGGTCATATAGGCCGCCCAACCGGCAGTACACCGGGGAGTTGTAAGGGAATCGTAGCGTGGCGGGAGTGGCTCGTCAAAACCTCGCCCGAGGTCGCCTCACGGCTGATCGAACTTCGTGAACACCTGCTTCAGCCGCTCAACCGTCGTCCGCCATTTCGCCGTCGTCGGGCGGCAGACCGTGTGCTGGAGGCCGTAGAAACCCATCTCATGCACGGCTTGCGTCAGTGGCCGCGTTTCGAGCCATTGGATCGGGACGAACCACTCGCACTTGTCGAGATCATCAACACTTGTCCACGACCGCGAACATTGTGCGGCCTGAGGCGTTCCGGTGCCAAGCACGGCGGGTTGCAGATATTTGCGAAGCGCGGCGCCGGCCGCCATATACTCGGCACAAGCCCCCCAATTTCAACGCGTTCGACACAGACATGACGCCGAGACCCAGCGCGAGCTCCCGAACGTCGGCCAGGCAACTGCTCCTGGCGCTGTGGACGACGCTCGCCATCATCTTCGTGACCG
>JAKALV010000153.1 GCA_021824055.1 Acidobacteriota bacterium | reverse complement strand
GCCGAATCGGCGGTCGACGACATGCCGGCGACGATGTTCACGTTGGGATGCCGGGAGAGCAGGCTCAGCAGCTCCTGTCCCGCATATCCGGTGGCCCCAGCCACCCCAACCCGAATCATGGACGAATAACTATGCATTACTGAGACTAAATATACATAGTTGATACATGCCAGTCAATGAAATCGTACGCGTTTAGTTACTTTATGTATACAGACGATGTATAATCATGCCCGATCGGTGAATACTTATGAAGTCATGGCGGCAATCTCAGATCCTCGAGCTCATAGATAAGGATGCGGTGACCTCGCAGGAGGGCCTGCGTGAGCAACTGCAGGTTCGAGGGATCAACGTCACGCAAGCGACGCTCTCGCGCGACCTCAAGCAGATGGGGCTGGTGAAGCGGGCCGGCGACGGCGCGTACGTCCGGCCGGGCGTCGAGCGCAGCGGCGCTGAGATGGGCGAGCAGATGCGCAAGGCCGTCACGGCCCTGGTGCGGTCCCTCGAGCGTGTCGACACGCTGATCGTGGTCCGCACCGATCCCGGTCAAGCCAACGGTCTGGCGGTGTTGATCGATCGCACGAAACTGCCGGAAGTGGCCGGCACGCTCGCCGGCGACGACACCATCCTCCTGGTGTGTCGCGGTCTGGACCACGCCCTCGCCATGGAGCAGAAACTGAACGCGATGGTCAAAGGCGCCTGATGGATCGCATTGTGCTCGCGTACTCCGGGGGGCCGTCCTCGTCGCTCGCGATTCCGTGGTTGCGCGAGGCGCGGCATGCCGAGATCGTGACCGTGACGGTGGACGTCGGCCAGCACGAATCGCTCGACGGCATTCGCGTGCGCGCGCTCGCCAGCGGCGCCGTGCGCGCGCACGTGCTGGACCGGCGCGATCTGTTCGCCCGCCATCATCTCCTGCCGGCCATCCAGGCCGGCGCGATGGACATCGATTCCCCCGGCGCGCTCTCGGCGCTCGGGCGGCCGTTGATCGCGCATGCGCTCGTGGAGATCGCGCGCATCGAAGGCACCCGCGTGGTGGCGCATGCGGCTGCCACGGCGGCGGACCGCGAGCGCATCGACGCGGCCATCGCGTCGATCGACGCGAACAGCGAGGTGATCGACGTCGCCGCCCTCTGGACGCTGGACCCCGCCGGGATGGCGGAGTACGCGCGCGAGCGCGGCATTCCCTTCGCGACCAGCACGGTGGCCGCGCCGGCGCGTCCAGCCGTTCAGGCCGCGCCCGCGATGGTGTCGATCGACTTCCGCGCCGGCCTGCCGGTCAAGATCAACGGCGTGGAAATGGAACTGGTCGAGCTCCTGACTTGTCTCGATACGATCGCGGGTTCTCAGGGCGTCGCCGGCAGCGCCGTGCTGGGCGTCGCCTATCGGGCCCTGCGGCGGCGCGTGACATCGCCGGTCACCACCGGCGCCGAGCAGGTCCGCGTCTTCAACGGTGTGTGCGAGGTCGTGACGCATGTCCGCTAGCAACCTGTGGTCCGGTCGATTTGATGCGGCGCCCGACGCCGACGTGTTCGCCTACGGCAAGTCGCTGCCCGTGGACAAGCGCCTGCTGGATGACGACCTCACGGCGAGCGCCGCCTGGGCGCGCGCGCTCGGCAAAGCCGGCGTGCTGAAGGCGGCCGACATCGACGCCATCGTGCAGGGCCTGGACGCCATTCGCGCCGCGGTGCACGCCGACGCCGCGCTCATCGACCGCGCCGACGACGAAGACGTGCACTCCTTCGTCGAGCGCGAACTGATCGCCCGCATCGGCGACACCGGCAAGCGCCTGCACACCGGCCGCTCGCGCAACGAGCAGGTGTCGGTGGACTTCCGCCTCTATCTGCGCCGCCGCATTCCGGAGATTCAAACGACGCTCGCCGGCCTCGTGGCCGCGCTCGCCGGCCAGGCCGAGTCGGCGGGCCAGGCCGTGATGCCGTCCTACACGCACATGCGGCGCGCGCAACCCGTGCTCGTGGCGCACATGTGGCTCGCGCACGCGCAGGTCTTCCGCCGCGATTGCGAACGCTTCGACGCCGCGCGCGCGGAGGCGGACGTGATGCCGCTCGGCTCGGGGGCCATCGCCGGCACGGCCTACGACATCGACACCGCCTTCCTCGCCGGGGCGCTGGGCTTCACGCGCGTGACCGCCAACAGCATCGACACCTCGGGCGACCGCGACTTCGTGGCCGCGTTTCTCTTCGCCTGCGCGATGACGATGGTGCATCTGTCACGGCTCGCGGAGGACGTGATCCTCTGGACGAGCGAGGAGTTCGGGTTCTTCGAACTCGACGACTCGGTGGCCACCGGGTCGAGCCTGATGCCGCAGAAGAAGAACCCCGATCCGCTCGAGCTCGTCCGTGGCAAGTCCGGCAAAGTGGCGGGTCTGCTCTCCGGCTGGCTGATGACGATGAAGGGCCTGCCGCTCGGGTACAACAAGGATCTGCAGGAAGACAAGGCCATCGCGTTCGAGGCCGAGGACACCGTCATCGCCTGCGCGCGCACGACCGCCACGGTCGTCCGCACGCTCACGCTGCGCGCGGAGGTGACGCGGGCCGCGGCATCCGGCTTGTTGCTGGCGACCGAAGTGGCCGACTATCTGGTGCACAAGGGCATGCCGTTCCGGACGGCGCACGAACTGTCCGGCAGGATCGCCCGCGATCTGTATGCCGCCGGTCATGACTACACGGCGATGGCATTGGCCGACTGGCGGCGATACAGTGAGCACTTCGACGAGACGATCTTTGCGGCCGTCACGCCCGAGGCCGCGGTGGCCGCGCGACTGACGCCGCAGTCCACCGGGCCGCACGCGGTGCGCGCCGCGCTGGGCGATATCAACACCTGGCTCCGGGGGGAGCACACGTCATGACCACATTCCTCATCGTTCGGGTTCTGCACATTCTGCTGGCGGCGGTCTGGATCGGCGCGGTCTTCGCGGCCACTTTCTTCTTTCTGCCGGCGATTCAGGAGGCCAAAGCGGCGGGGGGCCAGGTGATGCACGGCGTGCAGAAGCGCGGGATGCTGATGTTCATTCCGAGCATGGCCGGGCTGGTCACGCTGAGCGGGCTGTACCTCTACTACCATTTCACGAGCGGATTCGATCCCGTCATCAGCGGCTCGATGGCGGGCCGCGTGTTCGGCATCGGCGGCATCGCCGGCATCCTGGCGGCGATCATCGGCAGCGGCGTCGGCCGCAAGGCCAGGAAAGTCGTGGCCCTCATGCAGCAGGCCGGCCCGATGCCCGACGGCCCCGGGAAGGCCACGTTGATGCAGCAGGCCGCGGCGCTGCAGCAGAGCATGGCGACGTCGAGCAAGATCACGCTGGTGCTGATGGCGATCGCGCTCATCTGCATGAGCGTCGGGCATTACGTGTAGCGCGTACGCCTCCGCGCACGGCCGCTAGAGCAGTATTCAGTTCGGCGTCGTGTCGTCCATGGTTCAAGGTCCACGGTCCAACGTCACTCGTCGTCCTCGGGTCCTGTCGGTCCCTGGGTCCTCGGTTCATGTGCACGCGAACATCGGACGCAAGACCCGCCGGACCTGCGAACAACAAGTGACCTTGGACGTTGAACCCTGAACCTTGGACTGGCGGCTACAGCAATGTGAAATGCGCTCCAGCTAGCTCGTCCCGTCCTCCAGCTTGCGGGAAATCCGCCGGTCGGGAATCAGCCAGATCACGGCCACCGCGGCGAACAGCGCATCCTCGCGCAGCCTCGAGTGCCGGCCGCCGCTGAAGCGCGGTTGCTCCGCGATGATGGCGCGAACAAGCAGCGTGTACGCGATCGCCGCCATCAGCAGCGAACATCCGTACAGCGCCGCGGGTTCGGGCATACGCGGGTACGTGCCCATCCGAGCCGTGGTGAACGGCACGACCGACAGCCAGAACAGCAGATGCAGATTGGCCCACATGATCGCGCCGTCAATGCGCTCCACGGTGTGCAGCAGATGGTGATGGTTGTTCCAGTAGATGCCGAGGTAGACGTAGCTGAGCACGTCATGCACCCAGCTTCTTCGTCAGTTCGCGTCGCAGCAGCCACAGGCTGAAGCCAAGCTGCACGAGGACCGACGCGACCGACAGGTACCAGATCTCGCGCAGCGCAAACCCGGGTCGCTGCGACAGCAGAATGGCGGGCACCGACACAATGACAATGCGCGTGGCCGATGTCACGAGCGACGGCATGGTGTTGCCGAGCGCCTGAAACATGCTGGAGTTGACGAAGATGAGGCCCGACGCCACGTAGCTCCAGGCCACGATTCTCAGGTACTCTCCGCCCACGTTGAGTACCCGCGGGTCGCTCGAGAAGATGCCGATGAGCGCGCCCGGCGCGATCCGGCAGAACATCGCGAACAGCGACATCACCACGATGGCCAGCACCGCGGCGCTCTTGTACGTTTCGCGCACGCGCAAGCCGAGCTTCGCGCCGACGTTCTGGCCCGCCACCGGCGCCACCGCGAAGCCCAGCGCCACGACGGGCATGAAGCCCGCCTGCACCACGCGGCCGCCGATGCCGAAGCCGGCCTGCGCCTCGGCGCCGAACGGCTTGATGATCGAGTACACAACAAACAGATAGACCGCCATCAGAAAGAACTCGAGGCCCGACGGCAGGCCGATGCCGAGCATCTTTCGCCAGAGACCCAGCTGCGGCGTCCAGTCCCTCGGCGTGAACCGCAGGAACGAATCCTTGTCGAAGAAGTACGTCGTCAGCCAGATCACGCCGACCACGATCGAAATGAACGTGGCCACGGCCGCGCCGGCCACGCCCAGCGGATGGCCCGTGCCCCAGCCGAAGATCAGGATCGGCGCGAGCACCATGTTGAGCACGATCGTTGACGTCGAGACGACCATGCCGGGCTTGAACTGGCCGAGGCCGCGCAGCGCCGCCCCCATCGCCACGATCGCGAATTGCAGTGCCATCGCGGGGATGAACCAGATCAGGTAGGCGTTCGCCATCGCCGCGGTGGCCGCGTCGGCGCCGACCGAAGCGGTGTACGCGCGGCGGGTGGCGAGCCCGACCACGAGCGTCGCCACGCCGGCGAGCATCGACAGGACCTGCGATTGGTTGAAGACGAGCAGTCCGTACTCGTGATCCTTGCGGCCCGCGGCGTGCGACACGAGCGTGGTGGTGCCGACGCCGAGCATCTGCGTCAGCGCGAGCACAATGAACGTGATGTTGCCGGCGATGCCCACCGCGGCCACGGCCGTCGTGCCGAGGTGGCCGACCCAATAGAGGTCCACCAGGAAGTACAACGTCTGCACCACCATCGTCACGAGCATGAAGCTCGACGTCTTCAGCAGATGCCGGGTGACGGGGCCGGTGGTGAGATCCTGCATGGGAAGCGATACTTTACTCCGAAGCCGCCGGGCGAACGCGGCGGCGCGGGCTTATACTCCTGCGCATGAGCATCAAACTCCTCGTGGCGGCCGCGGCCGCCGTGTGTGTGTTCTCGGTGGGAATGGCCCAGAGCCCGGAGCGCGGTCAGGGCGGGGGACGAGGACAAGGCCAGGGCGCGTCGCAGGCCGGCACGCCGTTTCCGGGCGGCCGGATGAACGCCGACGGGTCGTTGCTGCCCGCGCCGGTGTCGAGCGCGCTGTTCACGCAGGAGGCGTACACGCAGTACGAGATTCTTGCGCCGGGGACGGAGCAGTTTGCGATCACCTACATGCTCGAGAGCACGCGCGCCGGCGCCACGACGATCACGAACGCGACGCGGCCCGGCAGCGAGGGGACGGATGTGTCGGTGTTCGATCCGCGCACCGGACAGCCCGTCACGTTCACGTACGGCGAGCAGCCGAACGGCGAGCATGCCATCGTCGCCACGCTGCCGGCGCCGATCCCCGAGGGCGGCATCGGCCGCGTGCTGATCTACAAGACCTATAAGGATGCGCGGACGTATCAGGTCCACGGCGACGATCTCGTCTGGGTGCGCAGCCTCGCCGGCTACCGGCTCGGCGTGCTCCTGCCGAAGGGCTACGCGTTCACGTCGGCGAACATCGCGGCGCAGATGTCGACGACCGCGGATGGACGGCTGAAGCTGTCGTTCGCGAGTCCGAGCGGCGGATCGAACAACCTCACGATTCACGCGCACAAGACGTCGGCCATCATGGCGCCGCGGGCGTACACCGATATGTTCGCGGACGACATCAAGACGCTCTACACGCTCGAGGCGCCGGAGACGGGGAAGATCGACGTCGAGCAGACATACAGCGACACGCGCAAGGGCGCCACGGCCACGATCGACGCGCTTGGTTACATGGCGCTGACGGACCTCAAGATCATCGACCTCGACACCGCCAGAACACTGGCGCCGCGGAAGAACGGCACCGTCACGTCGGTGACGCTCGGGGTCCCGATCACGAACGACAAGCAAAGCGCGCATCTGCGCGTGACCGGCGTGATCGCCGACGGCAGCTACAAGATGGGCAACGGCGAGCTCGTGTTTTCGCGCACGCTGAAAGGCCTGCGCAACACGGTGGTGCTGCCCGCGGGCTGGGACGTGACCGCCGTCTCGCAGTCGGCCACGATCGGCCGGACGCGCGACGGCAAGGCGTTCGTCGCGCTCGTCAACCTGAACAGCGAGAACAGTTACCGCGTCACGATCCGGGCGCGGAAATGACAAGGATGCTGATCGGGCTTCTGGCCGCCGTCGTGGTGGCGCAGCAAGGTGTCGAACAAACCACGATGGGCGCGAAGCCCGGCATCACCATTGCCGCGAGCTTCGACGGCCTCGGCTTCGGTTTCAGCGGACCGCACGGATCGAACGCGCGCGGCAATCCGTCGGACAACTCGCTGGCGGTCGGCCCGGATCACATCGTCCAGATCGTCAACTCGCAGATGGCGATCTTCACGAAGAAGGGGAAAAAGTACGCCGAGACCGGCACGCCGCTCTACGGGCCCGTGGCGACAAACACGCTCTTCAAGGGCCGGGGCGGACAATGCGAGGCGATGCTGAGCGGTGATGCGGTCGTTCGGTACGACCAGCTTGCCGATCGATGGCTGTTCGTGCTGCCGCTGTTTCGCCGCGGACCGGAACGGCCCGATCAGCCCGCGATTCCCAAGGCCGGGGATCCCGCGACGTTCAGCGTGCCGGGCGTGGCCGGTCAGCCCGGCGCCGCGATGCCACTGTTCGTGCCGCCGCCTCCGCCGCCACCGGATCCCAACGCGCCGGCGCGCGGAGCGCAGCCGCCCGCGGGTGGTGCCGGCCGCGGTCGCGGCGCGGGTCCGCAGCCGCAAGGTCCCTACGGCATGTGCTACGCGATCAGCACATCGAGCGATCCGACGGGCTCGTACTACCGCTACGAGTTCCTGCGCGCGCTGTTTCCCGACTATCCGCGTCCCGCCATCTGGACCGACGGCTACTACGTGCCGACGAGCACCGGCGACAATCGCATCTCGGAGACCGTGGCAACGCAGAAGCACGCGTGCGTCGTCGAACGCGACAAGATGCTGAACGGTCTGCCGGCGCGCGAGCAGTGCCTGATCATCGAGAACGTCAATTTTCTCAACAACGCCGACATCGACGGCAACACGCCGCCACCCGCGGGCGCACCCAACATCATGATGGCGGCCGGCGCCGAGCAGCTCAGCACGCGTTTTGAAGACGATGGGATCTATGCGTGGCAGCTGAAGGTGAACTGGGACGATCCGTCGAAGACGAAAGCGGACGGGCCAACGAAAATCACGGTCGCGCCGTATCACTACCTTTGCGACGGCCAGCTGAGCAACTGCGTGCCGCAACCCGGCACCGAGCGACGCCTCGACGCGCAGGGCGACAAGCTCATGGCGCGGCTGGTGTACCGCCGGGTCAACGGCAACGAGTCGATCGTGGCCGTGCATTCGGTGA
>JAKALV010000152.1 GCA_021824055.1 Acidobacteriota bacterium | reverse complement strand
ACGCAGGCCGTGCCGCTCGTGAGCCTGACGGCCGACAAGAGCTCGCCGCTCACGATCACCGCGAAGAACGGCAAGACGCGCGCCTTCAAAGTGCGCGACGAATTCGTCGGCTTCAGCCGGCGCGTCGTCGACACGATCGACCTGAGCAAGTCCGACGTCGTGTTCGCGGGCTACGGCGTGCAGGCTCCCGAATTCAACTGGGACGACTTCAAGGGCATGGACATGAAGGGCAAGACGCTCGTCGTGCTCGTGAACGATCCGCAGGTGATGGGCGCGGACGGCAAGACGCTGGATCCCGCCGTGTTCAAGGGCAACGCGATGACGTACTACGGCCGCTGGACCTACAAGTACGACAAGGGGGCCGAGCTCGGCGCCGACGCCGTGATCATCGTCCATGACACGCCGACGGCCGGATACGGCTGGAACGTCGTGCAGGGCATGGGCGGCGAACGCTTCGATCTGGTGACGCCGAACAAGAACATGGACAAGACCAAGCTCCAGGCCTGGATCACGCTCGACGGGGCGAAAGAGATGTTCAAGATGGCCGGGCTCGACTTCGACACGCTCAAGGCGCAGGCGGCGACGCGCGAGTTCAAGCCCGTGCCGATGAACCTCAAAGCGTCGATCACATTCGCGCAGAAGATGCGCACGGTGAACTCGCGTAACATTGTGGCGAAGCTGCCGGGCTCGGATCCGAAGCTGAAGGACGAATACGTGGTGTTCACCAGCCACTGGGACCACTTCGGCATCGGCGTGCCGATCAACGGCGACAACATCTACAACGGCGCCGCCGACGACGCCTCGGGCGTGGCGGGCATGCTGGCCATCGCGCGCGCGGCGAAGAAGGTCTCCCCGGCGCCGAAGCGCTCGATGCTCTTCATGGCGGTCACGTCGGAGGAACAGGGTCTGCTCGGCTCGCAGTACTACGCGGAGTTCCCGCTCTACCCGCTCAACAAGACGCTGGCGGACATCAACATCGACGCCAACCTGGCGCTCTGGGGCCGCACGAGCGACAAGATCGTCGTCGGGCTCGGCGCGTCGGACCTCGATGACTACCTGCGCGACGCGGCCGCGGAAGTCGGCCAGACGCTCAAGCCCGACTCCGAGCCGGAGAAGGGTTTCTACTACCGCTCGGATCATTTCAACTTCGCGAAAGTGGGCGTGCCCGCGCTCGACAGCGGCGACGGCGACGACGTCATCGGCAAGCCGGCGGGGTACGGCAAGGCGAAGAAGGATTACTACACCGCCAACGACTACCACCAGCCATCGGACCAGGTGAAGCCCGACTGGGACATGACCGGATACGGCGTGGACGCGAAGTTGCTCTTCGCCGTCGGCTACCGCGTGGCGCAGGCCGACAAATTCCCGGAATGGAAACCGGGCAACGAGTTCAAGGCGGTCCGGGACAAGTCGCTGGGAAAGAAGTAGGCGGAGGGTTTCATTGCCCCTTTGTCTCTTTGCCCCTTTGCCTCTTTCTTAGATGCGCTGTCCCTGGTGCGGTGACGATCCGCTCTACGTCCGCTATCACGACGAGGAGTGGGGCGTGCCGTCGCACAACGACCGGCACCTGTTCGAGATGCTGATTCTCGAAGGCGCGCAGGCCGGGCTGTCGTGGATCACGATCTTGCGCAAACGCCCGGCGTATCGCCGGGCGTTTGATCGTTTCGACGCCACGAAGATCGCGGCGTACCGCGCGCCGAAGATCCGCGCCCTCATGAACGACGCGGGCATCGTGCGCAACCGGCTGAAGATCGCAGCCACCGTGAAGAACGCGAACGCGTTTCTCGCGGTGCGTCAGGAGTTCGGCAGCTTCGACCATTACATCTGGCAATTCGTCGGCGGCGCGCCGATCGTGAACTCGCGCCGGGCCGGCGCGCGCATACCGGCCACCACGCCCGAGTCCGACGCGATGAGCAAGGCGCTGAAGCAGCGCGGGTTCACGTTCGTCGGTTCGACGATCTGTTACGCGTTCATGCAGGCGACGGGGATGGTCAACGATCACCTGGTCAATTGCGCTTCGCGCAAGACGAGGCGCTAGCGGACGACCTTGAGATCGACAGACAGGCGCTACCGTAAGAGACTAGACGTCTTCAACTCGCTGGCGCGCTTAGCCGGCGGCCACGCGGCCACCAACGCAACACCAGAGAGTACTGCGATCGATGCCGTCATCGTCGAGACAAGTCCCCCATGCCAGACCAACTGGTTTCCCAAGCCGCGGGCCACAGCGACACATAGCGGCACCGCTACGGCAATACCGACGCCGAGCCTGCCCGCCGCAAACGACAAAACGAGCGTAACGATCGATGCGGGGCTAGCACCGAGAGCCATTCGGATAGCCAGTTCCCGGCGGCGGGTTACCACTGTCTCCGCGATCGTGCCGTGAATTCCGAAGGCAGAGAGCAGCAACGCCAGCGCGGCGAGCGCTCCGAAGATCACTGAGTAGAACCGGGGCGCGACGATGGACTGGCGCACCAATGTCTCCATTTGGCCCATCGACTCAACTCGACGGTCCCACTTCGTCAACCGCGGCCTCATCTCGCTCGCGAAGGACTTGGTCAAGGCGCGGTTCTGCAGCCTGACGAAGAACGTGTTGGTCCCGGGGGAGAAACGTCGGGCTTTGTACCAGAAATAGACCTGGGGCCCCGGCGGAACCTCAAGTTGCGTCCTGATATCTCCGACGACCCCGACTACCGCACAGAACGCCGGATCATCGACAAGGGGCACGCCATCATGTGTCGTCGCCAAGTTGACGCGCTGGCCGACGGCGGTCGCCCGCGGCCACGCCGCGGCCGCGAATGTCGCGTTTACAATCAGCGTGCACGGAGCGTCCCATGCGTCTTGTGGTCCAAACGTGCGTCCAGCCAAAAGGGGAATACCCAGTGTGTCGAAGAGCCCCTCACTCGCAATCTGATACGTCAGCGTCGGACTTGGAAAGGGGATCCATACGCCGGGCGATCGCTCGGCAGCCATCGTCGTGACTGGCATGTGCCGAAGGTACGCGACAGCCGCGACGCTGGTGACACCCGGGATGTGCTGCAGGTCCTCCATTACCGATTGCGCCGCCGCACCGTCGAGGTCCGGACGCGGGGGCGGGGAGAGTTCCAAGACTTGGAGATTTTCAAGGGCGAAGCCCACATCGATCGTCAACGCACTCAGCAGCCGCCCAACTGCCACGTTAGCTGTGGTGACGAGTACTAACGCCATAGCTGCCTGGAATCCGATCAGCCCTGCGCGAAATCCGAGTCGTGCGCCCACCGCACGTCCGACGCAACGCCCGCTGAGTTGGCTCGTCGCGTCTGGCATCCGGGCCGACACCACGCCAGCCGCGAATAGCAGCGCAGCGCCTGACAAACCAACCAACGCCGCGATACCAGGGGCGACCATTGCGTCCCGCAGGCCAGGCGCGATTTCGATCGGCCCGAACCTGGCCAGCAACCGCGGAATCCCGAGGCCTGCGCCGACACCGAGTACCGCTCCGACACCAACGACAATGGCGCTCTCAATCCACGACTGCCGCATGACCCGCGCGGCGGATGCTCCCAGCGCGGCTCGGATACTGAACTCCCTACGGCGATCGGCGTTGCGAGCGGCGAAAAGCGCCCACACGTTGACGCCCCCAATGGCGCCGACCAGCCCCACCAGCCCCGCCGCCAGAGCGAGGATCGTCCCAACTGGACCAAGAAGTCGTTCCCTTAGTGTCTGAATTTTCAGTCGTAGGCCTGGCTGTGAACCGGCGATCGCCACGTGCTGCCTTCTTATCGTCTCGACGCTGGAGGATGAGGTGACCAAGCCGATGACCTGGCATTGGCGCTCACCACCGTCACTCTGATCTCTGGCCAAGGCCGGGTCAACGACCCAGACATCGACATCCGCCGGCATGCGGAAACTCGGCGGCGCCACGCCAACAACACGATAGGTCGTTTCGCCGGCTCGTACGCTCAGAGTCCCAATGGCCTCGCCGCGCGAAAAGTAGTTCTGCCACGTTCGAAACGACAGAACCGCGGACGTCCTTCCGTCTTGAGCGTCCCCAGTGCTGATCCATCGCCCGGCGGCTGGGGAAATCTTAAACAGGCTGAAGAACCCTTCAGACACGGCTGCCACGAGAAATTGATGCTTTCCTCCGTCAAGGTGCATCAGCGAAGGTCGTTCGAACGCCTCGACTGCGACAGTGCCTTCCAGTTGATGCTTGAGTTGCCGAAATTCAGAATAGGAGAAGCCAATGCTCACGCTCGCGGCATCGGCGGATGTCTGCGAGATCGACAGCAAGTGCGCAGCGTTCGGTCCGGGCACCGATCGAAGCACAACGGCGTCGAACATGGCGACGACGGTGGTCGTAACCGCCACCGCCGCCGCAGTCGTCAGAACACCAACGACGACGAACGCCGGGCGCGCTCTGAGCCAGCGCACCGCCGAACGAAGGTCAAGCCAAAGGCCCATGCCAATGCCGCCGAATGAGCGCCGGCTAACGTCGAGCGTCGCTAGCTGCCACCAACAGCACGCTCGTTAGACCGCTTGGCAGGATCCGCCATCTGCACGGCAGAAATTCAGGCAAACGTGCCCAGGATCGTCGGAACTGCCGTTGGGATCACAGCAGACCTGGTACCCCATGCTCGGAGGAGGCGTGTCCTCACAGTAGCCATTGCTGTGGCACTGATAGCATCCCCCACTCTCGGCAAACACCGTATTTCGAACGAACGCACCGCCCGCGATGACGGCAACGAACAAGATCATTTTGAATCCTCGAGCTTTCATGACCGGCCTCCTGACATCATAGCCTTCCGTTACGCGCCGTTAAGCGACCGTTAAGCGTACCCTTCACCGTCCAGCAGTCGGCACCTGTCTACTGTGCTTTCAGCAGATCGTCAAGCACCGAACTCAGCATTTCAAATGACGGGCTGCCGTTGAAGCGGCGAACCGCCGTCACGCGGCCGTCGTTGCCAACTGGTCCCACAAAAAAAGTCGGAGTGCCCGCGATCGCGAGAGCCATCCCAACGCCCGCTTCTGCCTGAATGCCGGTGCCTACATCCCCGGCGAGACACGCCTGCCAACGCGCCGAATCAACGCCAGCAGCGACAGCGGCATTCTGCAGGCTCTTCTCGTCCAAGAGATCCTGACGACGATAGAGCTGGTCGTGCATCTGCCAAAACTTCCCGTCTCGCCCGGCACACACCGCCGCCTTTGCTGCTTGAAAAGCAAAAGGATGCAGACTCACAACGGGGAAATTCCGAAAAACATGCAGCACCCGCCCCGGCTGGATGTACTTCTCGCGAACTCTAGGCAACACCTGCCGGGCGAAATCACCGCACGCCGGACACTGAAAATCCCCGTACTCCACCAACGCGAGCGTCGCCTTCGGAACACCTTCGACCGCAGCACCACCGATCGAGATCGGTTCAGCCGGCACCATCTCATTTATCGGGGAACTTGGCCGTCGGTTGACGTACCAAACGACGATGGAGAACACGACCGCTACAGACGCAACGATCATCGCCAGTGTGGCAGTCACGTCTAGCCAAGTGCGGATACGCTGAATTTTCGCAACGTTCGGGATGGAGTTCATCTTCGCTCCCGCGAATTCGCAGTAATGTCTGCCGGCATGCCGTCTACCTCAATCCAATGGCAGTGATGAGGATCGTGGAAGACTGGTGGAAAAGCAGAGAACACGTCATCATCGGGCAGTGTGCGCGACAATGTCGAGGTCTTCAACGAAATCCATCTGTCCAAACCCACCGATCGTCTGTCAAATCGCCAGGTAGACGCTCGCCCTGATCTCCGTCACGGTAGCTCGCAGCACGTCGCGGTAGACGTGGCTCAACTGGTTCTCATCCGAGAACCCCGCGCATTCGGCCGCGAAGGCCAAATGGTCGCCAGACAGCACCAGGCGAAAACTGCGATAAACGCGCGCCATCCGAATCCAGTAGCGCGCGTCAATTCCGGGGCCGGTGCGAAGCGCGCCGAGAAAGCCTTCGTGCGACCAGTGGCAGGCCTTCGCCAGAGTCTGGCTGTCGCCCTCGCGCGACGCCGCAATGCAATCGAGCAGATGCCGCACACGCGGGTCCTGAATCGCCGACGAGAAATGAATCTGTTCCAGCCGTACGGCGACGACGCACGGATCGCGCAACCCGGTCTTGCTCAACTCAGCCAACTCGGAGAACTCGGACAAATCAAGCCGGCTGTGACCCATCAGGCGCCAGACGATCGCCCGACACCGCGCGGGCGTGTCCGGCGCCATCGAATCGAGCGCCAGAATCTTTTCGCGCGCCTGCAGGAGCGGCGAGCCGGGAGTTTCCGGTGCTGCGGCGGCGGCGGCCAGGGACCGTTGAATCGCCGCCTGGAGCGCTTTCGCGTCGGTCGGCTTCTTCACGATGATCCCGCCGCCCAATCCACCGGCATCCATGGCGTCCTGCTCGGTCGCCAGCGACGACACGATGATCGTCGGCACGGCACTCCCACGAGCGCGGGCAAAACGCATCACGGACAGCGCGTCGCCATCTCCGAGACGAAAATCAAGAACAAAGACGTCAAAAGGCTTGACCCGAATCAGATCGATGGCCGCAGCACAGGTGTCTGCAGCGTCGACGGCAAACCCGAGACGCGTAAGGCCGGTGAGCCACAACTCGCGCACCTGCTGTTCGTCTTCCAGCAACAACACATTGATCGCTGACATGCGTCGCCGCCTCCCCACGGCATCACCGGCGCCAGCCGATGACCGATGTCGCGGACCTTCTGAGAATTGTCTGTCGGCACGATAGCACGATGAACTCTGGCGTGAAACCGCACCAAACCGCCGACCGCCGGACCGCGGGGCTGCAGCCCCGCGGCTACGAAAGAAGTCGTGCGTAGGCGGAGGGCGTCAGCCCTCCGCGCGCCTAACCTTTGCGCGCGACCCAGGTCGTCATGGACCGCTGGCCGTGGACAACGGTGGTCTTGAGAGGATCCAGCAACTGGCCGCCGAGCGCGCTCGTCAGCAGGTCGAGCCCTTCCGGCGTGACCAGGTAGCGGTCGGAACCATCCGGCAGAATGAAGTGTCCATTGCCAAGCGGCCGAATGTCGCCGGCAATGGCGACCGTTGAGGCGAGCCGCGCGAAGAACATTCCGCCCGGCCGCAGCACGCGCCATATCGCCCGTACCATCGCCTCAAAGTGCGCGTCGTCTCGCGCGAAATGCAGGACGGCGCTGGAAATCACGACGTCAAATGCGGCGTCGGCGAACGACAGCCCTTCGATCGGCTCCACGCGGAAGTTTCCGGCAGGCAGCCCCGTGCCCAGTTCTCCGGCCAGCTCGCGCACGCCGGCCACGGCCGCCGCGTTGGTGTCGACCGCGCTGACGTCGCAGCCCATCTTCATCAGATAGAAGAGGTTGCGGCCCGAGCCGCATCCGGCATCCAGCACGCGGTCGCGCGCGGTGATGCGGCCCTTGAGTAGTTGATCGAACAGGTAGATGTCGATCTGGCCGAAGGTGGTTGGGAGGTCGATCACAGTAGACATTGTGTGCGCTGCATGCGACATTTGGGTGTGGCAGCCATTTTGCTGAGATCCTCTCCGATGCGTCGACGACTGCCTGCTCTGCTATTCGCCCTGCTGGGGGCCACCGGTCTCAGTGCCTGCGGCACGTCGACCTCCCCCACCGTCGTTTCACCAACGATCACGCTCTCCTTCGCGAGCCGCATTCAGGAACACGGCTCGGCATGGCGTTCGTTCTCCGTGCCCAAGGCCGGATCGGTCATGATACAGCTGACGTCGGTCTCGCAGGCCAACGCTGTTGTCGAACTGGGAATCGGCACGGTCAGCGGCGCGAATTGCGTACTATCGCAGACTCTGCAGACGGCGGCCAACAGCGCGGCCAATTCGCCGC
>JAKALV010000151.1 GCA_021824055.1 Acidobacteriota bacterium | reverse complement strand
GATCTGCCCGCGTCTCGTCGGTGGCCGTGAAGAACTGCGCGGCGACGTCGGCGCCGCTCTCGGTCGGAATCGCGATCGGCACGCGATGGGCGGCCGCGATCATCGCGTAGCCGTAGTCCCACCAGAGCATGACGGTCGATGCCACTGGACGAACCGGCCCGACGTCATAGCGCGCGTAGTAATAGCCTGGATCACCGAACGGCTCCTTGGACTGCTGCCGAAGCCAATCGAATGCCGGAAACCACCCCGCGGGGATTCCCGCCGTTCGCACGGTCGTCGCGATCGCCGGCACGAGATTCAGACCGAAGACGCCGGCGGCCACCGCGACAACCGCCGCGCCTCGCCACCAGGCCCCGGCGCGCCGGGCGGCGGCGATCAACGCCGCGCAGGCGGCACCGCCGACGATCGCGACGGCGGGCACCAGGTAGTAGCCGAATCGGTTCACGCTGATCGTCGCGGCAAACATCGCGGCGGTCCAGACGATCAGAAACAGGTCCAGCGGCCGCCCGCGACGCAGCCATCTGACCGCGAGAAACACGATCGCGCCAAGGCCCACAATAAATCCCGATCGGAAGTAGTCCCATGCGGGCCGGAGCGACCACGTGCCTTCGTACAGGAACAGCGGCCGGGTTTCGGTCACCGACCAGTCAGACGCCGTGAGGTTGAATCGGGCCAGTTCGCCGAGCGCGAATCCGGCCGTCGCCGGAAACGCCAGGAAGAACACCGCGGCCGCCGCGGCGGCTGTCGCGACGGCGAGTACGACGAGCACGCGTGGCGACCACCATCCGGCGCTGAGGCCATGGCGGCCCACTTCCACCGACGCCGCGATCAGCGCGAGGATCGACAGCGACGCGATCTGCAGATTCGCGCGGTACGGCTCGATCCCCAGGAAGAGCCACGTAAACGGCAACGCCACCACGGCGGCAATGCCCATGATGCGCGCGGCGTTGCCGACGCCACCCGGCCTCCACGACTGGAGCGCGGCGTGCACCACGAGCCACACCGCCAGCACCGCCACCACCATGGCGGCGCTCGTCCAGGCCAGTCGAAACGCCACCAACCCCAGGCCCAGCCACACGCCGGAACGCACGACCGACTGCACGCGCGTCAACGGCAGCGCGACAAGGCACAGCACCACCGTGCTCACAAAGGACTCGAGCGCATGGTGATCCGCGAAGCCCAGCAGCGTCCGGTCGAGAAAATGCCCCGGCAGAATCGCCACCAGCGCCGCCGCCAGCAAACCTCCCATGCTGCCGGCCGCCAGACGGCCGACGACATACACGGCGATGACGGTGAGCGCCGCGAGCATGGGCGGCGCGAATACGGTGACGGTCGTGACAACCTGTTCGGAGGGATGGCCCCAGCCGGCGATCAGCGCGACGCCGGCGACGAGGAAATCCAGTAGCGGCGGCACCGCCACGAACTGGCCGCCGGGCGACGCATACGGATCCACGCCCAGGCGATGCGGAAACTGATGGACCAGGTTCTCGATCACCCGCAGGTGGTACCACGCGTCCGTTTCGAGCAGGTTCACGTGCCCCGCCGCGAACACGATCGGCCACGGGAAATAGATGCGGATCGCCAGCGCCACGCCCACGATCACCAGCAGCCAGCCGATATCGCCGCGGACGGCACGCGCAACTCGATTCACCGCGGGCATCATGATCGGGACGCCGGTCCGATGATGACCTCGCGCGCCTCCTGCTGCCATCCCTCGATCCATCGCGGACCGGACGCCGCCGCGGCGGCACCCGCGTGCAGCTGTTGCCACAACGCCGACCTGACCGGCCACGCGCGGAACAGCCGGTCCAGGCACGACGCGAGCCCGCGCGCGTCGGTGAACAGGATCGCGTTGCGATCGGGTTCCACGAGTTCACGCAGCGTCGTTCCGTAGTCGAGCGCGCACACCGGCACCGACGCGCCGACGAGATCGCAGATCTTCATCGGCAGGTCGAGACCGGACGTTGACCGATGGAGCGACAGTCCGGCGTCGGCGGACGCGACGAGCGCCGGATAGTCATCGCCGGACACAAAGGTCGTCACGATCCGGACGCGGCGTGCCGAACGCGCGCGAAGCCGCTGTTCGAACGCCGCGCGCCCCGCACCATCGCCCGAGATGACGATGACAAGTCCATCGGCCGGGCCATCGTCGCGCCAGATCTCTTCGAGTTCGTCGGCGGCAGACAGCACGAGATCAAGCGCTTCGTCGCGCGTCCAACTCGTGGGGCTGATGACCACCGCCGGCTGCGCGTCCGTACTCAGGCCCGCCTGTCGAAGCATCCCGGCGCGCATGGTGTCACGGATGCTCCTCGGGCTAAACGGTTCGGCCGGCCGATCGCGAAACACGCGCACGCGCGTCAGGCCCCAGGTGGCACGCAGGTGCTGCGCGAGCGCGTCGGACACGGCCAGATGCTCGTCGGCGAGCTTCGACGACATCCGTTCGAGCATCCGCGCCATGCGCACGATGGCATGGCCGGCGCCATGTCGATCGGCGAGCATTGTCCAGCCGAGGTTGTGCCAATCCAGAACGAGGCAGCTGCCGCGAAGCCGGGCGACCATCCATGCGACCATGACGGTGGGAATGGCCGGCGGCGTTTGAGCGACGATGACGTCGGGGCGCCGGGCGCGGCGGCACGCCACGAAGAGCGCGAGCGCTGATCCCGCGACGCCCGCCAATCCGCGATGCGCCTTCACGCGGTGAACGCAAATGCGCGGGTGTTGCAGCCGGGATGGGAGCGGAGTGCCTTCTTCGCCGATGAGATCCACGTCGACGCCGTTGACGGCCAATGCAAGGGCGTGATACTGCATGCGTGGACTTCGACCGAGATCGCCAAGGACAATGACGGCCGCTTGCATCGGGAACCTGAAGTGGAGACTAACACACGTTCCCGGGCGCGACCGGCGGGCGGCATGGCCGCGCGATGCGAAGTGATCGATTGCGCGTGGCGCTGGTCGTGGGTGACACGGCGGGCCACACGCATCCGGCGCTCGCCGTTGCGGACGCGCTTCGCGCCCGTGAATCCGACGCGGAAATCCTGTTCTTCGGAACGTCAGATTCCGTCGCGGCATCGATCGTCGATCGGGCCGGGCACGCATTCGTGCCGGTGCCCGGCAGTCCGATCCGGCGGGCGGACGCCGCCGGGCTCGCGCGGGCGGCATGGCGGACGTCGCAGTCCATCGGCGTCGCCCGGCGCAGCCTCGCCGGTCACCACGCCCAACTGGCGATGGGATTCGGCGGCTTTGCGAGCGGCGGCGTGATCGTCGCGGCGCGGACGCTCGGATTGCGCACGGCCATCCTCGAGGCCAACGTGGAATTCGGCCTGGCCAACCGATGGCTGCGTCCGTGGGTCGATCGCGTGTTCCTGGGACTCGGCTCGCCGCAATCGTCCGTCGCCGGCGTACCCGTTCGGCCGACGGTGGTGTCGCTCGCTGACGCGCCGCCCCGCCAGCCGCCACAGGACACGCTGCGCATTCTCGTGGTGTCCGGATCGCGCGGCCGAGATTTCTTTGCTGAACATCTCCCGCCTGTACTCGCGCGGCTGGTGTCGGCCGGTATTCGCATAAAGGTGCGGCAGCAGGCCGCGGTGCCGGGCGTGTTGCGCGAGCAGTACGCCTCGCTCGACATCCCCGCCACGATCGAGCCGTTTGTCGAGGACATCGCGGGCGCGTACGCCTGGGCGGACGTTGCCATCGCGCGCGGCGGCGCCAGCACGATTGCGGAGCTCGCGATCGCCGGACTGCCGGCGCTGCTCGTGCCGCTCGCGGATGCGTCGGCGAACCATCAAGCCGCCAACGCCGAACTCTGGCAGCGCGCGGGCGCGGGCATCGCGATCGCGGAGCGTGATTGGCGCGATGACGTGGTCATTGCCTGGCTTCACGCCATGGCCACCGACGAGCCGGCGTGGCGCGCGCGCTCGCGCGCCGCCCGCGACCTCGCCCGCCCGAATGCCGCGACACATATTGCCGAGGAATGCGTTCGGCTGATCCGGAGGGCCCCGTGAACCTACTGGCCTGGGTCTTCGCGAGCGCCGCCGCAACCGCACTCGTCCTGACGCCGATTGTTCGCGCGGCCGCGCGTCGCCTGAAAAGCCTCGACCGCCGGGACGACCGCCGGGCCGAGATGAACCGGACGCCGCGGCTCGGCGGCGTCGCCATCGCGATGACGTGGGCGGGCACGCTGCTCGTCGTGGCCCGCTACGGCGATGATGCCATCCGCGGGCCGCTCAACACGCTGCCCCTCACCCCGATCCTGGCCGGCGCGCTCCTCGTGTTCGCCGTCGGGTTCGTGGACGACGTGCGGCCGATTGCGGCCGGCGCCAAGATCGCCATCGAATCTCTGGCCGCGAGCGCGCTGATCGGCGCCGGCATCGTGATCGGGCAGATCACGGTGCTTGGCGTCACGCTGCCCCTCGGGTGGCTGTCGATCGTCGTCACGATGACGTGGATCATCGGCATCACGAACGCGTTCAATCTGATGGACGGCCTCGATGGATTGGCTACGGGGCTGGCGATCATCGCGGGCGTGACCTGCACGGCCATCGTGATCATCCGCGGCGAAATGGCGACGGCCGTGCTGCTCGTCGCGCTGCTCGGCGCCCTCGTTGGATTCCTGCCGTTCAACTTCAATCCCGCGAGTATCTTTCTGGGCGACGGCGGCAGCCTGTTCATCGGGTTTGTGCTGGCGTTGACCGCCATCACCGGATTCCAGAAGGGCGCGACGGCGCTCGCCGTGGGCGTGCCGATTCTCATCTTCGCGCTGCCGCTCCTGGACATCGTCAGCACGGTGATCCGACGGCTGCGCGGTTCGCCGCCGGCACCCACTCGGAGTCTGCGGACGGCGGTGGCCCGGCTCCTGCAGCCGGATCAGGCGCACATTCATCACCAGTTGGTGTCGCGCGGCCTCTCGCAGAAGTCCGCGGTCCTGGTCCTGTACGCGGTCGCGGTGTGCCTCGCCGCGCTTGCGCTCGTGACGATGGCCCGATGATGCACCGGCTGCGACGCATCCAACGGCTCGTGCACTACCGGCTCGCCCGGCTGCGGCCGGCAACACGCACGATCATCGCGCCGGAGGGCGCCGCGCCCGGACGCTACGAGGTCGGGCTGGCGATCGCCGCGTACAACCGGCCGGAATACCTGCGCCGGATGCTGGAGCACCTCGAACGAAGCGTGCTCGACCACACGATCGTCGCCATCGTCGATGACGCGAGCGCGTCGGCGGACACCAGGCAACTCATCCGCGATCTCTCGCTCGGCTCAACACCGATCGTGAAGATCTTTCGCACGCGGCGCCGCGGCTACGCCGTCCACGAAGCGTTGCGCGACGCATGGGATGTGCTGGCGGACGAGTACGGATGCCGGCTGCTGGCGAACGTGGACTCGGACACGATCATGAAGCCGGAATGGCTGCAAAGGCTCGCGGACGTGTTTCGCCGCGAGCGCGCCCGGCAGGGCCCGCTGATCGTGACGGGTTTCAATTCCCGTCAGCACCACGAGATCATTGAGACGGCCGCGGACTACCGTCGCAAGTCGTCGATCGGCGGTCTGAACATGCTGTTCGACGCGGGCCTGTACCGCCAGGTCGTGCGACCGAGCCTGCAGTACGAACCTGCGTCACAAGTCGGCTGGGATTGGTACGTCGTCGGCCGGATGCGCGCGCTCGGGTATCCACTGCTCTCACTGACACCCTCGGTCGTCCAGCACATTGGCGCGGTCGGGCAGTTCTCCCACCCGGGGCAATACGACGTCGCCGATGACTACTGACGTGTCTCAGACGCGACGGCGCCGCGTGCTCGTGGTGCAGCCATCGATCAATCCGCCCGGCGGCGGCAACGCGGTCGCCTGCTGGATGATCGAGGCGCTGAAGACGGATCACGCGATCACGCTGCTGACACGCGCCGAGCCGGATCTCGAACGCGCGAACGCGGTGTTCGGCACGAGTCTATCGGCGGCCGATCTGCACATCGAGATCGCGCCGCTCGCCGGCGCCGGGCTGCTGCGGTTCGCGCAGCCTGTGGCCGGACTGGCGCTGCTGCGGGATCACCTCCTGCTCGCACGCGCGCGGCGGATGGCACCGGCCTTTGACATCGTCGTGACGGCGAACAACGAGAGCGACCTGGGCCGCCGCGGCATTCAGTACGTGCATTTTCCAAAGTTCATCACCGCGCGGCCCGACGCGCGCTTGCGCTGGTATCAGGGCGCGCGCGCGGTCGGCGCCTACCAGGCCGCGTGTGCGATCGTGACCGGTTTCCGCCCCGTGCGTATGCGGCAGAACATCACGCTCGTCAATTCGGACTGGACCGGCCGGCTCGTGCGCGCACGGCATGGCATCGAGCCGGTCACGCTCTACCCGCCTGTCGCCGGCCTGTTTCCCGACGTGCCGTGGCCGGATCGGCGTCTCGCCTTCGCGTGCGTGGGCCGGATCGCTCCGGAGAAGCGGATCGAAGCCGTGATCGGCATCATCGCGCGGGTCCGGCGCCATCATCCCGGCCTCACGCTGCACATCGCCGGCAATGCCGACGACCGGTCGTATCTCGCGACTGTGGAGGCGGCGGTGCGTGCCCACGATCCCTGGGTCAGCCTCCATCTCGACTTGCCGCGCGACCAACTCCTCCGCCTGTTGACCAGCTGCCGCTTCGGCATCCACGGCATGCGCGACGAACATTTCGGCATGGCCGTCGCCGAACTCGTGCGCGCCGGGACGATCGCGTTCGCGCCCAACAGCGGCGGGCCGGTCGACATTCTCGGTGGCGATCGCCGGCTGCTCTACGAGAGCGACGATGACGCCAGCGAGAAGATCGGGCGAGTGCTGGCCGACGACGCGCTGGCCTCGGCGTTGCGAGCGTCGCTCGCGGCGCGGGCGGATCGCTTTTCGAGCGCGCGCTTCGTGCGTCACTTCCGGGATGTCGTCGCCGGCCTCGCGGGACCGGCGCGTGAAGATCATGGGCTCTGAGCGGCCGTTGCGCGTGGCGATTCTACACCCGGATCTCGGCCTGGGCGGCGCGGAGCGGTTGATCGTCGACGCCGCGCTGGAGCTGCAGCGGCGCGGGCATCGCGTCACGATCTTCACCGGCAGTCACGATCCGGCGCGCGCGTTCGACGAAACGCGCGATGGCACGCTCGACGTGCGGGTGCGCGGCGGTTGGCTGCCGCTGCACGTGGGCGGCCGACTGAGGGTCGCCGCCGCCATCGCGAAGATGACCGCGGGCGCGCTGGCCATTCTCCGCGACGCCGACCAGCCCGACATCGTGATCTCGGACGTCGTGCCGCACGTGATTCCGCTGTTCCGCGCGCTGCGACGCCGCCTGCCGGTGCTGTTCTACTGCCACTTTCCGGATCAGCTGCTCACGCCGCCGCGCCGCGGACTCTACGCGTGGTACCGCGCGCCGTTCGACGCTCTTGAAGCGGCCGGCACCGCGCGAGCGTCAACGGTGCTGGTCAACAGTCAGTACACCGCGGATGTCTTCGCTCGCACATATCCCGGCCTGCGTGTGTCGCCGCAAGTCGTCTATCCCGGCGTTGACGTCGAGCGATGGGCGCCGCAGCCGGCGACGTCCGGCGCGCGCACGACGATGGTGTCGGTCGCGCGGTTCGAGCGCGCGAAGAACGCCCAGCTCGCCATCGCGGCGTTCGCGCGGCTGCGCGAGGTGCTCCCGCCGGGCGCGTTCGCGCCCTTGCGGCTGGCGATGGCGGGCGGATTCGACGCGCGGCTCAGCGAGTGCGTGGATACGCGTGACGAGCTCCGGCGCCTTGCGCGCGCCTGCGGCCTTCAGGATCGCGTCGACTTCCTGCCGTCCTGCCCGGAGCCCGACCTTCGCGCTCTGATCGCCGGATCGCTGGCCGTCGTCTACACGCCGGAGCACGAGCATTTCGG
>JAKALV010000150.1 GCA_021824055.1 Acidobacteriota bacterium | reverse complement strand
GGTCGCGCAGCTCCTCGAGCAGTCGTTCCAGTTCCTCCATCGACCGCGCGCCGGCCATGCGCCGGTACACCGACAGCCGCTGATTCATGTCGCCAATGACATCGTCATCAATCCGGAAATCGAGCCGGAGGTTCACGACGGCGCGGCGGTCATCCTCGAGGTCTTCGCCCTTGAGCTGTTTGATCGTCTCTTCGAGCAGCTTCATGTACATGTCGAAGCCGACCGCCTCGATCTGGCCGCTCTGCTCCCCGCCCAGCAGATTGCCGGCGCCGCGGATCTCGAGGTCGAGCGCGGCCACACGGAAGCCGCTGCCCAGATCGCTGAACTCCCGGATGGCGGCCAGGCGCTTTCTGGCGACCGGCGAGAGCGCGTCGGTGGGCGGGACCAGCAGATACGCGTACGCGCGCCGGTCCGCGCGTCCCACGCGGCCGCGGAGCTGATACAGCTGCGACAGCCCGTACCGGTCCGCGCGGTTGATGATGATCGTGTTCGCGTTGGGAATGTCGAGACCGTTCTCGATGATGGTCGTCGCCACCAGCACGTCGAACTTTCTTGCGACAAAGTCGACCATGACCCGCTCGAGTTCCTCGTCGCCCATTTGTCCGTGGCCGATGCCCAGCTTCACGTCCGGCACGAGCCGCGAAATCAGATTGGCGATGGAGATGATCGACTCCACGCGGTTGTGCACGAAGTACACCTGGCCGCCGCGCTCGAGCTCCGTGCTGATCGCGCGACGGATGACATCCTGATCGAACTTGACGACGTGCGTTTGAATGGAGAGTCGGTCGCGCGGCGGCGTTTCGATGACCGACATGTCGCGGATGCCCGCGAGCGACATGTTCAGCGTTCTCGGAATCGGCGTGGCCGTCATGGTGAGGACGTCCACGCGCTTGCGAATCTGCTTGATGCGCTCCTTGTGCGACACGCCAAAGCGCTGCTCTTCGTCCACGATCAACAGGCCGAGATCGCGAAACACCACATCCTTCGACAACAGGCGGTGCGTGCCGACGATGATGTCGAGCTGACCGGAGGCGAGCTTCGCCAATGTCTCTTTCTGTTCCGGCCGCGTGCGGAACCGGCTCACCATGTCGATCCGGACCGGAAATCCGGTGAACCGCTCCCGCAATGTGCGCAGATGCTGAAACGCCAGGACGGTGGTGGGCGCCAGGAACGCCACCTGTTTGCCGTCCATGACGGCCTTGAAGGCCGCGCGCATCGCCACCTCGGTCTTGCCGTACCCGACATCGCCGCACAGCAGCCGGTCCATGGCGATGCCCGACTCCATGTCGCGCATGATGTCGGCGATCGCCGACTGCTGGTCCGGCGTCAGGTCGTACTCGAAGGCGTCGTTGAACTCCTGCTGCCAGTGCGTGTCCGGACTGAACGCAAAACCGCCGGCCGCCTTGCGCGCGGCGTAGAGCTTCAGCAGCTCCTCGGCCATGTCGCGCATGGCCTTCTTGACCCGGGTCTTGGCTTTCTCCCAGGTCGTGCCGCCCAGTTTGTCCAGCGCCGGCGCCGCGCCGCCGGTGTATTTCTGAACCAGGTCCAGCCGCTCGACCGGAACGAACAGCTTGTCCTCCCCGGCGTAGCGCAATTCCATGAACTCGTGCGCTTCGGTGCCGGCGCCGCCGACGCCAATCTGCTTCAGCCCGACAAACCGGCCGATGCCGTTGTCGACGTGCACGACGAGATCGCCGACCTTGAGATCGCGAAAGTCGGACAGGAACGTGCTCGACGCGGACTTGCGGCGTTCGTGCACGCGCCGTTCTTCTTCAAACAGGTCCGACTCGCTGAAGATCTGCAGCGACGCCTGCGGCAGCCGGAAGCCTTTGGACAAGCGGCCCGTCGTGACGAGTACGGCCGCCGAGAACAGATCGTCGGATTGGCCGATCGCCCGGGCGCGCACATCGTAGTCGGCCAGCAACTCCATCGTGCGCTCGGCGCGCCCCGTAGTGGCCGCGATGAAGATCGTGGTCTCGTTGCGCTCGCGCGCCTGACGGATCTCGGCCACCCAGTCGGCAATCCGCCCGCGAAACTCCGGCGCCGGCTGACACGACACGTGCGTCGCCGCGGCATCGTCGAGCGATAGCGCCGTGAGATGCCGGGCCGACTGCAACCAGGTGGAAATCGCATCCCAGTCGAGCGCCAATTGCGCGAGGGGCGGCGCCGGACGCCCGCGCAGCGTCGCGTCGTCCGCGCTGGCGCGCCACTGCTCTTCCAGTTGCCGGCCGCGCGTTTCGATGTCCTCGCGCTCGAAGGCCAGCACGTGCGCCCCGGCCAGGCGCACGTAGTCGATGATGTGCGACGACCGATCGAACGCCAGGGGATTGTCGGGCGCCTCCGGATCGCCGAGCAGTTCCCGTTGCGGGCTGATCGTGACCTGGTCGAGCGCGGTCAACGAGCGCTGGGTCGCCGCGTCGTACCGGCGCAGAGATTCGATGATGTCCCCGATGAATTCCAGACGGACCGGCTGCGCCTCGGCCGCGGGATAGATGTCCACGACGCCGCCACGGACGAAGAACTCGCCGTGTTGGTCGACGGGATCTTCGGGAGAGAACCCGGCGTGCGCAAGCCGCTCACCGAGGTCGCGCGGCGCAATCTCGCCGCCCGGACGCAGCACCAGCCCTGTGGCCGCCAGGCGTTCCGGCGCACTCAAGCGCGGCAGGAGCGCCCGCGCGGACGCGACGATGATTCGGGCGGTGCGACTGGCGAGCGCATGCAGGGCCCGCGCGCGAGCCGATGCAACTTCCAGATGCGGTGTGAGCCCGCGATACGGATCCACTTCCTGCGAGGGAAACGGCAGCACCTGCCGCTCCGCGGCATCGTCACTGAGCCCATGGAGCGCGCCAAGAAAGAAGCGCGTGTCGGACACGAACTGCTCCACATCCACGTCGGCCGGCACGATGAGAAATACCGCGGTATCCTGCGCCGCCATCGCCGCGTGCAGGGCGGCCGCCTGCGGCGTGACGCCGCTGATGGAGACGTGTGGACGCGCCAGCCCGCTGTTGGCGGCAGCCGTCTTCAGCAACGAGCGGAATGCGAGGGATGCCGATGGGTGGAGCACGATCGTCCCGCCGGCTAGTTTCCGCGCGGCGCGTGAATGGCGGCCACGATCGACGTCGTGGACCAACCCGGTTCGATAGGGATTCTCACGACGCGCCCGCCTCGGGCTTCAACGGTATCGCGGCCGACAATGGCGTCGGCGGCCCAGTCGGCGCCTTTAACGAGCACATCGGGCTGGATGCAGCGGATGATGTCGGCCGGCGTGTCCTGATCGAACACCACCGCGGCATCGACACACGCCAGCGCCGCCAGAATTTCCGCGCGTTCATTCTCAGGCGTGAGCGGGCGGGCCGGACCTTTGATCGCGCGTACTGAACGGTCTGAGTTGACACCGACAATCAGCGCGTCGCCTTCTGCGCGGGCGGCCTGAAGGTAGCGCACATGTCCTGGATGAAGCAGGTCGAACACGCCATTGGTGAAGACCACGCGTTTGCCAGCCGCGCGCAGTTGTTCGGCGAGCGCGGCGCCGGCGTCCAACGAGAGCACGCCCGCGCTCATTCGTCCGTCCGGGTCAGGCGCGCCGTTGGCGAGAACTCCCAGTGGTGGCGCGGCCGGTAGAGGCCCGCATCCTTGGTCCGCGACTTCACGCGGAAGGTGTAGAGCAGGCGATGGTAGTCGTAGGGGGCGCCGTCCTTCTTGTGCACGGCCACGTCGAGCTTGTACGTGCCTTCGACCAGATCAAGGGCCTCGATCACAAACCGGACGGCCGCTTCTCCCGACAGTTCGTCCGCGTCGTATTTCTCGATGTCGGTATTCGTGCCGTAGACGCACGTGCCGTCGGTGTTGAACATCGCGATGCCAAACACAAAGTCGTCGCACGGCCGCTCGGCCTTCAGCGCGAGCTCGACCGTCATGGCCTCGCCGCTCTGAAACACGTGGCCGGCTTCGCCCGCCGCATCGCGGAGCGTCACGCCGGTGATGGCCACGCCGCCGGATCCCCAGCGGCCCTCGTTGGCCTGGAACATGTTCTGCGGACCCGAGTCCGGACCGGCCGCGTCGGCGCCGGCGTCGGGAGCCGCCGGCGGCGCCTCCACCACGGCGACTTCCTCTTGTGCCCGCGCGTCGGTTTCCGCCAGGTAGCCTTCCTCGGCCGACTCAACATTGATCAGGTACGCCCCGATCACGCGCTTGGGATCGCCTTCCGCCAGTTTCTGGCCGTGGTCGAGCCACACGGCGTCGTCACAGAATCGCTCGACCAGGCCGAGCGAGTGCGTGACCAGCAGGATCGTCTTGCCACGGCGCTTGAATTCCGAGAACTTGTCGAGGCACTTGTGCGTGAACCCCTCGTCGCCGACCGCCAGGACCTCATCCACAAGGAGCACGTCGGGGTTGACGTGAATGGCGACCGCGAATCCGAGGCGCATGTACATGCCGGACGAGTACGTCTTGACGGGCGCGTCGATGAAGTCCTTCAGTTCGGCGAATTCGACGATCTCGTCGAAGCGCTCGTGAATCTCGCGTTTCGTGAGACCGAGCATGATGCCGTTGATGAAGACGTTCTCGCGCCCGGAAATTTCGGGGTGAAAACCGGCGCCGAGTTCGATCAGCGCCGAAATGCGGCCTTGGACGGCCACCGACCCGCCGGTCGGCTTGGTGATGCCGGCGATCACCTTGAGGGCCGTGCTCTTTCCGGATCCGTTCCGGCCGATGACGCCGAATGTTGATCCTTTGGGCACCGTGAACGACACGTCGTCCAGCGCCAGAAACGTTTCTTTCGGCTGGAGATCCCGCAGGATGCTGCGCTGCAGCAGCGCGCTTTTCAGCGTGGCGAACTGTTTGCCGCTGAAGCGGCGGTAGACCTTGGTGACGTGGCTGAGTTCAATCGCGGCGCCGGTGGTCATCACACGACCTCGGCGAATGAATCACGCAGGCGATCGAACAACCAGTACGCCGCCAGGAAGAAGACGACCGACGCGCCGCCCAGGATCAGCAGGGACCGTGCGTGCCCGAACGTGTCGAAGAACAAGCTCTCCTGGTAAGGAACGATCAAGTGGTACATCGGATTCCACTTGAAATAGCCGATGTAGTTTTTCACGCCGTCGAGGAAGTAGGGATAGATGATGGGCGTCGCGAAGAACCAGAGCGTGATCAGATTCGCGAGCAGGTCGCGCAAGTCCCGGAAATGCACGGTAAGCGCCGACAGCACCAGGACGCACGCGACGGTGAACACGAGCTGCACCAGGACGATCACCGGAAACCACAACACCCCGGGAAAGTGCGGAAGGTGGCCCCTGGCGATCATGAAACCGAACAGAATGGGCAAGCCGAAGAAGAAATGCACCATGTTCGCGAGGACCGAGACGATGGGCAGCACTTCGGCGGGAAACAGGACCTTCTTGATCAGGTTGCCGCCGGCGATGAGCGAGTTGGACGCTTCCAGCATCGACGACGCGAACCAGGTCCACGGCAGGATGCCGCAGAACATGAAGACGGCGTACGGCTCCGTCCGCGGCTCGGAGTTCTTCATGATCGTCGAGAAGACGAATGTGTAAATCCCGAGCAGCAACAGGGGATTGACGAACGACCAGAAGTACCCCAGCACCGACCCGCGATAGCGCGCCTTCAGTTCGCGCGCGACAAGGCTCTGAATCAGGCCGCGATACCGGACGAGCTGCGCGAGGTTATGCCACATGATCGGCGTGCTCCACCTGGATCAGCGCCACGGTGATGTTGTCCGGGCCGCCGGCCTCGTTGGCCGCGTCGATCAACATAGCGCAGATTTGATCCAGCGGACGGTCCGCCGCCACCAGTGAAGCAATCTGCCCGTGGGACACCACGGATGAGAGCCCATCGGAGCACAAGAGGAGCCGGTCGCCGGTTTCCAGGTGCAGCGGCGTCACTTCCGGCTCGGGATCGTCGCCGCCGGTGATGGCGCGGGTTACGACGTTGCGCCACGGATGACGTCTCGCGTCCGCGTCGGTCATCAAGCCGGCTTGAACCTGCTCGTTCACCCACGAATGGTCCTGCGTCAGCCCGGTCAGTGTGCCGCCGCGCATCAGGTACATGCGGCTGTCGCCGACATGCGCCACCGTGGCGCCGCTCGCCGTGACCAGCAGCGCCACGGCGGTCGTCGCCATGCCGCGCAACTGGTCGTTGTCGCCCATCGCCGACGTGAGGCGGCGATTCGCCGTTTGAAACGCGGCCTTCAGGCGATTGCCGTCAAGTGTGAGCGCGGTGTCGTACGCGAAGGGCCACGTAGTCGTGTGGTCGGCGGCGCGCGTGTCGTTGATCACGGACTCGATCGTCTCGACGGCGATCCGCGAGGCGACCTCGCCGGCGGCATGACCACCCATGCCGTCGGCGACAACGTACAGGCCGAGATCGGCGCGGATACGAGAGGCGTCCTCATTGCCCTCTCGCCGCAAACCTGGATGGGTGGCAACGGCCGATGTGACGATGGTCAATGTCCGAACATCACCCGCGCGTGCGGTTCAGCCGCGCAATCTGCAGGCGTGCGATGGCACGCAGCATGGCGATTCTGGCGCGTTCCATGTCCATGTCGGCGACGGGCTTTGCCAGGCGGTCTTCTGCGCGGCGCTTCGCGGCTTCAGCCCGCGCGACGTCGATGTCCTCCGCCCGTTCCGCAACCGTGGCCAGCACGCTCACCCGGTCACCGGTGACCTCCGCGAACCCGCCCGAGATGAACGCGTAGTGCTTCTCGCCGCCCGACCGATACCAGATCGGCCCGGTCTTGAGCGCAACCAGCAGCGGCGCGTGGCCTGGCAGCACGCCGAAGAAGCCCTCTTCGCCAGGGAGCTCCACTTCGTCCACATCCTCGTGGGCAATCGCCCGCTCAGGCGTGACGAATTCGAGTCGGATGGACTTCGAGGTTGCCATCTACTTCTGCGCTTTCGCCTTCTCGAGCACTTCTTCGATCGTGCCGACCAGGTAGAACGCCTGCTCCGGGACCTCGTCGTGCTTGCCGTCGACGATTTCCTTGAAGCCCTTGATCGTGTCGGCAATCGACACGTACTTGCCCTTGAGGCCGGTGAACTGCTCGGCGACAAAGAACGGCTGCGACAGGAACTTCTGGATCTTGCGCGCGCGGCTGACCGAGAGCTTGTCCTCTTCCGACAGTTCGTCGATGCCGAGAATCGCGATGATGTCCTGCAGGTCCTTGTAGCGCTGCAGGATCATCTTCACCGACCGCGCCACGTTGTAGTGCTCGTCGCCGATGATGCGCGGGTCGAGAATGCGCGATGTCGACGCCAGCGGATCAACGGCCGGATAGATACCGAGCTCCGCGATGGCGCGCGACAGATTGGTCGTCGCGTCGAGATGCGCGAATGTTGTGGCCGGCGCCGGGTCGGTGTAGTCGTCGGCGGGCACGTAGATCGCCTGCACCGACGTGATGGAGCCCTTGCGCGTGGACGTGATGCGCTCCTGCAGCTCGCCCATTTCCGACAGCAGCGTCGGCTGGTAGCCGACGGCCGACGGCATGCGTCCGAGCAGCGCCGACACTTCGGAACCGGCCTGCGTGAAGCGGAAGATGTTGTCGATGAAGAGCAGCACGTCCTTGCTCTCGGCGTCGCGGAAGTATTCGGCGACCGTCAGCGCCGACAGCGCGACGCGCAGACGCGCGCCCGGCGGCTCGGTCATCTGGCCGTAGACCAGCGCCGCGCGCGACTTCGACGGATCGTGCGGGTCGATGACGCCGCTCTCTTGGAACTCCAGCCAGAGGTCGTTGCCTTCGCGCGTGCGTTCGCCGACACCCCCGAACACCGATACGCCGCCGTGCTTCATGGCGATGTTGTTGATGAGCTCCATGATGATGACGGTCTTGCCGACGCCGGCGCCGCCGAACAGGCCGATCTTGC
>JAKALV010000149.1 GCA_021824055.1 Acidobacteriota bacterium | reverse complement strand
GGGTTGGTGCGCGCGCACCACCAGGGCCGGCGGGTGCTGTATCTCGAGTACGAGGCGTACGAGTTGCTCGCACTCAACGTCTTCGCACAGATCCAGCAGGAAGCCGCCGACGCGTGGCCGGGCGTGGTGATGGGCCTGCACCATCGGGTGGGACGGCTCGAAATCGGCGATCCCAGCATCGTCATCGCGGCGGCGAGCGCGCATCGCGCGCCCTCGTTCGAGGTCTGCCGCTACGCAATCGAGCGCGTCAAGCAGATCGCGCCGATCTGGAAACACGAGTATTTTGAGGGCGGCGCGGCCTGGGTCGACGGCGCGCTGGTCGATCCGCTGGACAGCGAGGCGCGGCAGCAGGCGCGGGCGCGGGCATGCACGTCCGCGTAGCGCTCTTCGCGCAGTTGCGCGATCTGGCCGGCGCGGCGAACGTCACGTGCGACGTGCCCGACGTCGCGACCGCGCGCGACGTGTGGCGCGCGCTCGTGGCCGGCCATCCGGCGCTGGCGCCGTTTGAATCGAGTGTGTCGTGTGCGGTGAACGCGGAGTACGCGCGGCTGCACACGACGGTGCGTGCTGGAGACGAGGTGGCGTTCCTGCCGCCGGTCTCCGGAGGTTGAGGCTGGAATGACACCGCAGGTATTGGACAAGTTGAAGTCGGTTGAGGCGCGCTACGAACAGCTCATGCGGCTGGTGAGCGACGCGTCGGTGCAGGCGGATCCCCCGACCTATCGCACCCATACGAAAGCCCTCGCCGAGCTGCAGCCGCTGGTCGACCGGTATCACGAGCATGCGCAGCTCGAGCAGCAGTTGAAGGACGCGCGCGAACTCGAAGCGTCGGGCGACGCGGACATGAAGGCCATGGCCAAAGAAGAGGCGGACGGCCTCGCGCGGCGCCTCGACCGGATCTTCGAAGAGATCCGCGTGCTGCTCATCCCGAGGGATCCCAATGACGAGAAGAACGTCATGGTCGAAATTCGCGCCGGTACAGGCGGCGACGAGGCCGCGTTGTTCGCCGGCGATCTGTATCGCATGTACCAGCGCTTCACCGAACGTCAGGGCTGGAAGTGGGAAGTCATGTCGTCCAGTGAAACGGGCACGGGCGGTCTGAAGGAAGCGATCGTCTCGGTCGAGGGCAAGGGGGCTTTCGGCTGGTTGAAGCATGAAAGCGGCGTGCATCGCGTGCAGCGCGTGCCGGCCACCGAGGCCAGCGGCCGCATTCACACGTCCACGGCAACGGTCGCCGTGTTGCCCGAAGCCGAGGACGTCGACATCCACATCGACGCGAAGGACCTGCGCATCGATACGTTCTGCTCGAGCGGTCCGGGCGGCCAGAGCGTCAACACCACGTACTCCGCCGTGCGCATCACGCATCTGCCGACGGGCACCGTCGTCTCGCAGCAGGACGAGAAGTCGCAGATCAAGAATCGTCAGAAAGCGATGAAGGTGCTCCGCGCCCGCCTGTACGAAGCGGAACGGCAGAAACAGCAGGACGCCATCGCCAAGGATCGCAAAGGGCAGGTCGGCACCGGCGAACGGTCGGAGAAGATCCGGACCTACAACTTCAAGGACAACCGCATCACCGACCACCGCATCAATTTCACGATGCATCAACTCGCGTCGGCGCTCGACGGCGATCTCACCGAATTGATCGAAGAGATGCGGTCGCACGAGCAGGCGGCGCAGTTGCGCCAGGCCACCGACACGACGACCGCGGCGCGGGAGTGAAGGTGCCGGGCGGCGTCTCGCTGACAGAGCACGTCGCGCGCGCGGCGGCCGCGCTGGAGTCCGCGGGACTGGACGCCGTCAACGCCCGGCAGGACGCGGCGGTGTTGGCCCGCCACGCGCTCGGATGGGATCTCGCCTACTGGCTGGGACATCAACGCGACGACGCGCCCGGCCGTTTCGAGCCGGCGTTCGCGCCCCTGGTGGCGCGCCGGGCGGCGCGGGAACCGGTGGCCTACATCACCGGCGAGCGCGAGTTCTACGGGCGGCCGTTCACTGTCTCTCCCGCGGTTCTGATTCCACGACCCGAAACGGAATTGCTGATCGAAGCGGCCCTCACCTACGCGGCCAGGTTCCGCGAGCCGCGCATCGTGGATGTCGGCACCGGATCCGGATGCATCGCGGTCACGATCGCGGCGGAGTTGCACCGCGCGGCCGTGGCCGCCACGGACATCTCGGCGGCCGCGCTCGAGGTGGCCGCGGCGAACGCCGCGCGCCACGGCGTGGCCGACCGGATCGAATTTCGGCGCGGCGCCTTCTTCGCCGGAATCACAGGCCCGGTCGATCTGGTCCTGTCGAACCCGCCGTACGTGTCAGACAGGGACCGGGCCGCGATGGCCCCGGAGGTGGAGGGGCATGAACCCTCCGAAGCGCTCTTCGGCGGCGGGGACGGCCTCGACTGCGTGCGATCCCTGATCGCGCTGACGCCCGGATGCCTCCGCGCCGGCGGCGTCGCGATCTTCGAGTTCGGCTTCGGCCAGGCCGCGCACCTCAAGGAGTTGGTCGCCTGCCAGCCCGACCTCCGCGTGCTGGAGATCCTCGCGGATCTCCAGGGCATTCCGCGCGTCGCCATCGTCAACCGCCGTTAAGCTCGCCGAACCCTCCGAACCTCCCGCAGTATCATCGCCCCATGTCATGCCTCTTCTGCCGCATCATCGCGGGCGAGATCCCCGCGACCCGGGTCTTTGAGGACGATCAGATGATCGCGATCCGGGACATCACGCCGCAGGCACCGCTGCACGTGCTGATCATGCCGCGCGCGCACATCCCTACGGCCAACGAGCTGGCGCCGGATCACGATGGACTCGTGGGCGCCATGACACGACGCGGGGCCGCGATTGCGAAAGCGCACGGCTACGATGCCTCGGGATTCCGGATGGTGTTCAACTGCAACCGGGACGGTGGCCAGTCGGTGTTCCACGTTCACCTGCATGTGCTCGGCGGACGTCCGATGGCCTGGCCGCCGGGTTAGAGCGCATTTCGCATTGCCGTAGCCGCCAGTCCAAGGTTCAGGGTTCCATGCCCAAGGTCACTTGTTGTCCGGAGGTCCTACTGGTCCTTCGTCCGATGTGCACGTGAACCGAGGACCTCGGGACCACAGGACCGAGGACGACGAGTGACGTTGGACCGTGGACCTTGAACTGTGGACGACGCGCCCGGGCTTTCCATGCGGCGCGTTCCCGCGGCGTAAGCGAAACAGGCATAGAGAAATTGTCGTCCCCGCGGCGCGTCAGATGAGATCCGGCAGTTCGCGGAGCGAATGGATCACCGGCGAGGTCACCCTCGGCGGCACGCTTCGGCCCGGTCGCGCCAGCAGCACGCCACGCATCCCGACATGCTCCGCGCCGACGACATCGTGCGGATAGCTGTCGCCCACCATCACCGCCTCGGCGGCCGGCACGCGCATCAACGCCAGGGCCGCCTGGAAAATGCTCGCGTGCGGCTTCATGTACCCATGATCGAGCGATGAGACCGACACGGAGATCAATCCATCGAGGGCAAAGTGCGACTGGAACGAGGCAAGGCTGCGGTGTCCGTTCGAAATCAGCCCGAGCTGCAGGCCCAGGCGCTTGAGCACCCGCAGCGTCTCGTCCACATCGTCATAGAGCGCAAAATGGTCGTTGGACGCCCACTCGTCGTAGATCTCCTTCGCCGGCGCCACCGCCTTGCCGGGATCGCCGCCCATCAATTCGATGATCCGGGCGGTGTAGTCGATGAAGACCTGCGGGTCGAATTCGTGCTCGGCCGCGTCGAGAATCACGGTCGCGCCGGCCACCGCGCGGTCGAATTGGGCGGGATCCACCGTGACGCCGTGCCGCTCGCACGTCTCCCGGTAGCCTTCTGCCTGGAATCGGGGCCCGGGATGAATCAGCGTGAAATCGACATCAAAGAAGACAGCGGACGTGCGGGGCACCGGGACGATTATAAAATGGATGAAGTACCCAAACCATGACGGACTGGAAAGACACGCTCAATCTGCCCCGCACCGAGTTCCCGATGAAGGCCAATCTCCCCATGGCCGAGCCGCAGACGCTCGCCCGCTGGGAGGCCGAGGACCTGTACGGGCAGATTCGCGAGCGCCGGAAGGGCGCGCCGCGGTTCGTGCTGCACGACGGCCCGCCGTACGCCAACGGCGAGATCCACACCGGCACGGCGCTCAACAAGATCCTCAAGGACATCGTCGTGAAGTCGCGCACGATGGCCGGCTTCGACGCGCCGTACGTGCCGGGCTGGGACTGCCACGGCCTGCCGATCGAGTTGAACGTTGAAAAGGAACTCGGCGCGGCGGCCAAGGACGCGTCGAAGGGCGATTTCCGGCGCGCGTGCCGGCGGTACGCGGAGCGGTTTGTCGGCCTGCAGCGCGAGGGCTTCAAGCGCCTCGGGATCACCGGAGACTGGGCGGATCCGTATCTCACGATGGCCTTCAGTTATCAGGCCGCGATCCTGCGCGCGCTCGGGCGGTTTGTCGAGCGTGACCTGGTCTACAAGGGCAAGAAGCCCGTCTACTGGTGCCTGCGTGATCGCACCGCGCTCGCGGAAGCGGAAGTTGAGTACGACAACCACACGTCGCCGTCAATCTTCGTGGAGTTCCCCCTGTCGCCGTCAGACGATGGCGCGCTCGGCCGGCGCGTGCCCGCGCTCGCCGGACGCCAGGTCTCCGTCGTCATCTGGACCACGACGCCGTGGACGATTCCCGCCAACCTCGCCGTCGCGTTTCATCCGGAGTTTGAGTACGCCGCCTATGAAGTCGACGGTCGCGCGGTGATTCTTGCAGAAGGACTCGCCGAGGCGGTTGCCGTGAAGACCGGCAAGAAGCTCGGCGCGAAACTCGCGTCATTCAAAGGCGAGCTACTCGACCGCGTCGTGTTCCGGCACCCGCTGTACGAGCGCGATTCCCTGGGCGTGCTTGCCGACTACGTGACGCTCGAAACCGGCACGGGCGCCGTCCACACCGCGCCGGGCCACGGCGCCGATGACTACCGCACGGGCGTGAAATACGGTCTCGATATCTACGCGCCGATCGGCGCTGACGGACGCTTTCTGGCCGACGTCGGGATCGTCGGCGGCATGAAGGTGTTCGAGGCGAATCCCGCGGTGCAGCAGGCGCTCGCCGATGCGGGCCGTCTGTGGCACGCGTCTAAGTTGGAGCATTCATATCCGCACTGCTGGCGGTGCCATCAGCCGGTCATCTTTCTCGCGACGTCGCAGTGGTTCATTTCCATGGACGGCCTGCGCGCGCGCGCCACCGCGGAGGCCGCGGGGGTGGACTGGGTGCCGGCGTGGGGCCGCGAACGCATGACCGGCATGTTTGCGACGCGCCCCGACTGGTGCATCTCGCGTCAGCGCGCGTGGGGGGTGCCGATCCCGGCGCTGGCGTGCCGCGCCTGCGGCCAGTCGTCGCTGACGCCCGAACTGGTGGAACACGCGGCGAGGATCTTCGAAGAGCGCGGCGCCGACGCGTGGTACGACCTGCCCGTCGAGGCGTTCGTGCCGGCCGGCTTCGCGTGCGCCTGCGGTGGCCGCGAGTTCGACGCGGAGCGCAACATCCTGGACGTGTGGTTCGACTCGGGATCGAGTTCGCTGGCGGTGCTGGCGGCCCGCCCCGAACTCACGTGGCCGGCGGATCTCTATCTCGAGGGCACGGATCAGTATCGGGGGTGGTTTCAGTCGTCGCTGCTCATCGGCGTCGGCACGCGCGACCGCGCGCCGTACAAGCAGGTGCTCACGCACGGGTTCGTCGTCGACGATCACGGCCGCAAGATGTCGAAGTCGCTCGGCAACGTGCTGCTCCCGCAAACGGTGATCAAGACCAGCGGCGCCGAGGTGCTGCGGTTGTGGGTCTCGATGGTCAACTATCAGGAGGAAGTCCGGATCGGCAAGGAGATCCTCGATCGCACCATCGAGGCATACCGCAAGATCCGGAACACCTTCCGGTACCTGCTGTCGAACCTCTTCGATTTCGCGCCGGCCACCGATCTCGTGCCGATCGACCGGCTCGAAGCCGTGGACCGGTTCATCCTGTCGAAGTACGGCCGGCTGGCGCAGAAGGTCATCGCGGCGTACGAGCGTTACGACTTCCAGACCGTCTTTCAGAGCGTGAACGCGTTCATGACGGTGGACCTCAGCGCTTTCTATCTGGACGTTTCCAAGGATCGCCTGTACACCTTTGGCGCCACGTCGCGCGAGCGGCGCTCGGCGCAGACCGCGGTCTACACCATGGCCGATGGTCTTACGCGCCTGATCGCGCCGATCCTCGTCATCACGGCCGACGACATCTGGCGCCACCTGCCGGGCGCGCGCGACAGTTCCGTGCATCTGGCGGATTTCCCAGCCGACGCGGGCCGGCTGGTGGATGACGAACTCGAGGCGCGATGGGCTTCGCTGCTCTCGGTGCGTGACGCGGTTAATGCGGCTCTCGAGGGCGCGCGGCAGCGCAAGGACATCGGCCAGAATCTGATGGCCCATGTCACCGTCACGGCCGGCGGCCCGCTCGCCGAACTGCTCGACACCGCGGCCGCCGATCTGCCCATGTTCTTCATCACCTCGGCCGTCACCGTCGCGAAGGGTGACGCCGACACCGTCGCGGTGGAAGTCGCCAGAGCCGACGGAGACAAGTGCCCGCGCTGCTGGCGCTATGTCACCGACTTGGTCACCTCCGGCGATCACGCCGGGTTATGCCTGAGATGCGACGAGGCGGTCGGCGCCGTGGGTGCGGCCAGTGTCTGAGCCGGTGCCGCCACCTTCTCCGACCGCGCCGTCTCCCGCCGCGGCGGCGCCAGCCCCGTCCCCGCCGGCCGCGACGTCACCGTTGCTGGCCGGCGTCGCCATCGTCATCGTCCTCGACCAGCTGGTGAAGCTGGCGGTCGTCCGGGTGCTGCCCGTCTACGACAGCGTCAACGTCATCCCGCATCTGCTGGACCTCACGTACGTGCGCAACACCGGCGTCGCGTTCGGACTGCTGAACGACTCGTCGCTGCCCTTCAAGGGGCTCATCACGAGTTCGCTCGCGTTCATCGCGCTGGCCGGCATCGCGCTCTATGCGCGCCAGCTGCAGGCCCATGAGCGATGGGCGCGGCTGGGCCTGACGCTGATTCTCGGCGGCGCGTTCGGCAATCTGATCGACCGGCTGCGTCTCGGCTACGTCATAGACTTCGTCGACGTCTATTGGCGCAACTGGCACTTCTGGGCGTTTAATGTGGCGGACGCGGCCATTACGGTCGGCGCCGTTCTCGTATTCATCGATCTTCTGCTGGGGACCCGACATGCATCCCGTTCTGTTTGAAATCGGCGGTTGGCCCGTTTACACGTACGGCGTCCTGCTCGCCGCGGCATATCTGGCCGGCCTCCAGATGGCGGTCGTCCGCGCCAGACACGCCGGGCTCGACGGCGCCAAGGTCATGGACTTCGGCATCTACCTGATCATCGCGGCGCTGGTCGGCGCCAAGTTGATGCTGGTCGTCGTCGACTTCAACTACTTCCGCCAGAATCCGCGTGAGCTGCTGTCGCTGGCACGCGCCGGCGGCGTGTTCTACGGCGGCCTGATCGCGGCCGTGCTTGTCGGCGTCTGGATGGTCAGGAAATACCAGTTCAGTATCTGGACGATGGGCGATCTGATGGCGCCCGGCATCGCGCTCGGACACGTCATCGGGCGCATGGGCTGTCTCATGGCCGGATGCTGCTTCGGCCGTCCGACCAGCGTGCCATGGGCGATCACGTTCACCAACCCGGCGGCGGCGCTGAACGTCGGCACGCCGCTCGCAATCCCGCTGCATCCGACCCAGATCTATGACGCGGGCGCCGAGTTGATCATTCTGGCGTTCCTGCTCCTGACCGAGCGGCGCGGCAAGCGGTTCGCCGGCCGGACGTTCCTCCTGTACCTGCTGCTCTACGCCATCTCCCGGT
>JAKALV010000148.1 GCA_021824055.1 Acidobacteriota bacterium | reverse complement strand
GCGATCGCAAACAGTCGATCTATCGATTCCGCCACGCGGAAGTGACGCTGATGGATCAGGCGGCCGAGTTCATCGGCGCGCTCCGGCCCGGCGTGCGCGTGCGGCGGGCCATCCAGCAGAGTTTCCGGTCGGTGCCGGAACTGCTGGGATTCGTGAATGCCGTCGCCACGGAAATGCGGAGTGATGCCGTGATTCCCGAGCGATTCGAGTATCGCGACATCGACAGGTTCCCGGGCATCGTGCTGACGCCCGGCGCCTTGCGCGATGGCCGGCCGGTGCTGGGCGTGGCGGTCGGGACCTCCATGGTCGAGACGGCAAATGCCGTGGCCACTGAAGTCAAACGCCTGCTCGACGAGGGCGGGCCCGTGCGCGATCGCACGGGCGCACGCCCGATCCAGCCGGACGACATCGCCATCCTGTTTCGCAGCCGGGCGGGGCATCGTTATTACGAGGACGCGCTCGAGGCGCGCGGGATCAAGACGTACGTCTACAAGGGCCTGGGGTTTTTCGACGCGCCCGAGGTGCAGGACCTGCAGGCGCTGCTGCGGTACCTGGCGCAGCCCGAGTCGAACCTGCGCGCCGCCGCGCTGCTGCGATCGCGGTTCATCCGGCTGTCTGACGCGGCGCTCGTGCGGCTCGCGCCCGGGTTGGCGGTGGCGCTCAGATCGCCGTCGTTCGACGTCTCGGCGGCCCGGCTCGATGATCTGGACGGGGCGCTGCTGGCGCGCGCGCGGGCCGGCGTGGCCGATTGGCTGGACGCGGCAGACCGCGTGACGCCCGCCGATCTGGTCGATCGCATTCTGGACGAGACCGCGTACGCGTTCGAACTCTGCGGGCCACGGTGGTCGCAGGCACGCGAAAACGTGAAGAAGGTGCGCTCGCTGATCCGCCGCGTGCAGAACCGGGGCTACGCCACGTTCGCCCGCCTGGCCGACTACTTCCGGCGCCTCGCAACGGGCGAAGAGGCCAACGCCATCGTGGCCGCCAGGGGATGCGTGCAATTGATGACGGTGCATTCCGCCAAGGGCCTCGAGTTCCCGGTGGTTTTTCTCGTCCGGATGAACGCCGGCGTGGGGGAGCGGCCGCCCTCGATCGCGGTGGTGCCGAAAGGCGCCGACGGTCTGGCGGACGTGTCCATCTCCGTCGCGTCGGCGGCCGGCAAGATCGAGCGCGTGCGCGATCAGGAAGAGTCGCGGCGGCTGCTCTACGTCGCCATGACGCGCGCGCGCGACCGGCTGTACCTCTCGGCGGAGATTGCCGACGAGAAGCGGTTCGGCGTCATGGCGGGGTTTGCGAAGCTGCTGCCCGCCACGTTGCGCCGAACGATGATCGCCGCATTGCCCGGTTCGGCGACCGGCGGCGTGGAGTGGACGTCGGCCGCCGGCGAGTCGTTCGCGTTTTCCGTGTGCGCGCCCGATCCCGACGCGCCCGTCGCGACCAATGCCGCCCTGCCGTCAGCCGGCGTCGTGGATGCCGTCCCGCTTGAGGATCGCGACCTCGAACGAGTGGCGACCACGGACGCAGACGCAGACACGGACACGGACAAAGGGGCAAGACTGAGTGGGGCAGTGAGGCAGTGGGGCAATGGGGCAGTGGGGCAATGGGGCAATGAGGCAGTGAAGAGCCTCGTGTCCGACCGGACGCTCGGCACGCTGGTGCATCGGATGTTTCAGCATCGGGTGCCGGACGCGGACCTCGCCGCCCTGGCCGCGCGGGCGCGGCAGTTGATTCGGGAGGATGACGACGTCGATCGCGATGCGGCGCCGGACATCGTGGCCGCGCGGGCGGCAGAGATCTATCAGGCGATGCGGCAGCGGCCGGAGGTCACCTCGCTGCTGGCTTCCGGCGTGACCTACTACGAAGTGCCGTTCTCGCTGCGATTGGCCGGTCCCGAGCGCATCGTGCGCGGGCAGATCGACGGTCTCGTGGTGCCCGCCGACGGGCCCATCGTGGTCGTGGAGTTCAAGACGGGCGGGCCCCGGAAGCAGCATGAGACCCAGGTGTCGATCTACCGGCAGGCCCTGGCCAGCGCCTGGCCGGGCCGGGCGGTCGAAACACGGTTGTTCTATTTCCAGACGGGGAACACCGCTCCGTGAGTTACACTTTCCATTCGATGACGTGTCCGAATTGCGGGAATAGTGAGAACTTCTTGGTCAAGACCCTGCAGATGCACCTGCTGCGCGTGACGGCCGGCCAGATGCAGCCGCCGCAGGAAGAAGGGCGTCCCGCGCTCTTTGAAGTCCTGTGCGACGAGTGTGACAACACCATCGATCTCGATGTGCTCGACGACGCCACGCGTCGCGAGCTGATGGTCTCGCTCGGCGTGCGCTGAGTCCGACGCGCGGATCATGCGCCACCACATCGACGTGCTTGGCTTGTTGCACATGGTGTGGGGCGTCTTCGGCGTCCTGACCGGACTTTCGCTGGTGATTCTGGCCGCCGGCACCCATGCGGCGTTGGCCGTGGGCGGGTCGATGGGCACTGGCTCGCGCGTGGCGGTGTGGCTCATGGCGATCCCCGGCGCGCTGCTGATCAGCGCCGGTCTGGCGTGGTTCGCGACAGGCCGGCGGCTTCGCCGGCTGGAGTTACGCGCCCGGATGTGGGCCATCGTGCTGGCCATCCCCAATCTCCTGATCATTCCGTTTGGCACCGCCCTCGGCGTCTACACGTTTTGGGTGCTGCTGAATAACGACGCGCGTGCGGCTTTTGGCCGGCCGGTGCGGGGGCCGTCGGCATGACGGGCTCGACCACGCCGTCCGCGTCCAGCACGGGCCTCAACGCCAATCTGGCGGCGGCGCTTGCGTATCTGTTCGGCTGTCTCAGCGGCATCCTGTTCCTCATCGTCGAGCGCAAGGACCCGTACGTCCGTTTTCACGCCATGCAGTCCACTCTGACGTTTCTGGGCGTGCTGGTGATGGCGCTGATTCTGGGCAGCCTCCCGCTGGTCGGCGGGTTGTTGAACGTGCTGTTCTCCCTCGCCGTGGCGCTCATGTGGCTGGTCCTGATGTTCAAGGCGTTCACAGGACAGCGCTTCAAGCTGCCGTACGTCGGTGACATGGCGGAACGCCAGATTAGATAGAAACAGCCGGGTTCACCCGCCGGTCCAAGGTTCAGGGTTCAACGTCCAAGGTCACCTGTTGTCCGCATGTCCTGCTGGTCCTTCGTCCGATGTGCACGTGCACGTGAACCAAGGACCCCGGGACCGACAGGACCCGAGGACAGACGAGTGACGTTGGACGTTGGACCTTGAACTGTGGACGACACTTCGCCGAACTGAATTCGGCCCCAACGGCTCGGCGGTCGAGATCGTCGGAACTGAGGAGCGTCGATTCGATAGAATTGAGTGCATGACCCAACTGTCTGAAGCCGCGGTGCTCGACGCGCTGCGCGCCGTGAAAGATCCCGACCTGCACAAGGACATCGTCGCCCTTAATTTCGTGAAGAGCGTGAAGATCGACGGCACCCGCGTGGCGCTGGTCATCGAGTTGACGACGCCGGCGTGCCCGGTGAAAGACCTCATGCGCGATCAGGCGCGCGCGTCGGTCATGGCGATTGGCGCGAGCCACGTGGACGTGGAGATGACGGCGCAGGTGCGCTCGGCGTCGCGCCACGAGGGCAACAACCAGCCGGTGGACGGCGTGAAGAACATCATCGCCGTGGGCGCGGGCAAGGGCGGGGTCGGCAAGACAACGGCGGCCGTGAACCTGGCGATCGCGCTGTCGAAGTTCGGCAGCAAGGTCGCGATCATCGACGGCGACCTCTACGGCCCGAACATTCCCATGATGCTCGGGTTGTCCGCCGAACTGCACACCGACGACGGCAAGATCGTGCCGGCCGAGCGCTACGGGATTCAAGTGGTGTCGATGGCGTTTCTCACGCCCGACGACGCGCCCGTGATCTGGCGCGGTCCGATGCTGCACGGCGCCATCCAGCAGTTCTTCCGCGAGGTGCGCTGGTCGAACATCGACTACCTCATCATCGACATGCCGCCCGGCACGGGCGACGTGGCGCTCAGCCTGAGCCAGAGCGTGCCCGTGGCCGGCGCCGTGGTGGTGTCGACGCCGCAGAACGTCGCGCTCGCCGACACGAAGCGCGCCGTCGCGATGTATCGCAAGCTGAACATCCCCGTGATCGGCATCCTCGAGAACATGAGCCACTTCGTGTGCCCGGACTGCGGCCGGGAAAGCGACTTGTTCGGCAAGGGCGGGGCCGAAGCGCTGGCGCTGCAGATGAACGTGCCGTTCATGGGCGCCGTGCCACTCTACGAACCCGTGCGCCGCGGCAGCGACAACGGCGTGCCGATCGTGATGGCCGAACCGGATTCGCCGGCGGCCAAGGCTTTTGTGGCGGCGGCCGAACGCGTGGCGCAGCAGGTGTCGATCGCGTCGTACTCGCGCAAAGTGATTCCCGTCACCGCCGTCTAGTGAAACTCTCGTTTGAGAAGCAGACCCTCGCCAACGGGCTGACCGTGCTCGTGCATGAGGACCATCACACGCCGATCGCGGCGGTGAGCGTGTGGTACCACGTCGGTTCGAAGAACGAACAGCCCGGCCGCACGGGCCTGGCGCATCTGTTCGAGCACGTGATGTTCGAAGGATCCGAGCACGTCACCGGCGGATTTTTCGAGCCGCTGCAGCGCGCCGGGGGCACGCTGAACGGTTCCACGAGCTCCGATCGCACCAACTACTGGGAAGTGGTGCCCACGGGCGCGCTCGAACTGGCGCTGTGGATGGAGGCCGATCGCATGGGCTGGCTGCTGCCGGCTCTGAGCGAAGAGCGGTTCACCACGCAGCGCGACGTCGTCCTCAACGAGCGCCGGCAGAGCTACGAGAACCGGCCCTACGGGCTGGCGCACTTCGCCATGCTGGATGCGATGCACCAGGAAGGCCATCCGTACCGCTGGCCGGTCATTGGCGATCCGGCCGACTTAAGCGCGATGAACGTGGACGATGCGCGCGCGTTCTTTGCGCGGTTCTACCATCCGGGCAATGCCTCGCTGGTCGTGGCCGGCGACGTTCGGCCCGATCAGGTGTTCCGCCTGGTGGAACGCCTCTTCGGCGATATTCCCCCGGGACCGGCGGTCGCGCCGGTGGTCGCGCCGCCGATGTCGGCGCCGCCGCAGCGGCTCATGCTCGAGGATCGCGTCGAATTGCCGCGCCTGTATCTCGCGTGGCCCAGCCCGGCGCTGTTCGCGGCAGGCGACGCGGAACTGGATCTGGCCGCCGACATGCTGGCCAACGGCAAGACGTCACGCCTGTACCGCACGCTGGTGCACGATGCGCGCATCGTCGCGGAACTCGGCGCGTCACAGGGCTCGCGTGAACTGCAGGGCATGTTCCAGATCACGGCCACGGCGGCGCCCGGTCATTCGCTGGAGGAAGTACACGGCGCGCTCATCGACGCGCTGTCGTCGATGGCCGCGACCGGGCCCACCGAGGCGGAACTGATCCGCGAACAGGCCCAGGCGGAAGCGACGTTTCTTTCGCGCCTGCAGACGCTGGGTGATTTCGGCGGCAAGTCGGATCAGCTCAACGCGTATCAGGTGTACCTGGGCCGGCCTGACTACTTCGACGCGGATCTGCGGCGGTACCTCGATGCGACGCGCGCGGGTGTGCGGGACGCGATGGCCGCCTGGCTCACGCCGCACACCGCCGTGGCGCTGTCGGTGGTGCCGCAGGGCCGCGCGAATCTGGCGTTGCCGGATTCGCGCCTGTCGGAGGTGCGATGAGCAACTCCGAGCGTTTCACTCCGCCCTCTGTCGCGGTGCCCGCGCCGATTCAACTGCCGCGCATCGAGCGGTCGGTGCTGTCGAGCGGTCTCTGCGTGTGGACGCTGCCGCACACCGCGTTGCCGGTGGTGGCCATGTCGGTCGTGATCGACGCCGGCACCGTCGATGATCCCGCCGATCTGCCGGGCCTCACCTCGATCACGGCCGATCTGCTGGACGAAGGCGCCGGCGGCCGTGACTCGATCGCGCTGGCCGAAGCGCTGGCGGATCTGGGCGCGTCGCTCGATATGCATGCGGGGCCGGACGCGACGTCGGCGCGGCTGTGGACCGTGCGGCGTCATCTCGATGCGGCCGTGCGCGTGCTGGCGGATGTGGTCGCGACGCCGCACTTGCAGGAGCCGGATCTCACGCGCGTCCGCGAATTGCGCCTCAGCCGATTGCAGCAGTTGCGGCGATCGCCGTCGGCCGCGGCCGAGCGGGTGTTTGCGGCGACCGTGTACGGCGCGCACGGGTACGGGCATGCCGGCCTCGGCACGTCGGCGAGCGTGTCGCGCGTGACGATCGATGACGTGCGCGCGCACTATGCGCGCCGGTTCGCGGCGTCACGCGTGACGCTGCTCGCCGCGGGCGATGTGCGCCATGAGGATCTGGTGTCGATTGCGGCCGACGCGTTTGGCGCGTGGCCCGGGCCGTCCTCGGATGCTGCCGGCCTGGGCGATGCGCCCCTGCCGGCGCCGGCCGCGCCGCGCGTGTTGTTTGTGGAACGCGAGGGCGCGCCGCAGTCGGAGATTCGGATCGGCCATCTGGCCGTTTCGCGTCTCACGCCCGATTACCACGCGATCGTTCTGCTGAACGCGGGGCTCGGCGGGTCGTTCTCCGGCCGGCTCAACCAGCGCCTGCGGCAACAGCTGGGCTATACCTACGGGGCGCGGTCCGCGTTCGATATGGACCGGCGCGCCGGGACGTTCGTGTGCGAGACCAGCGTGCAGGGCGACAAGACGGCCGACAGCGTGCGCGAGATCCACGCGCTCCTCGCGGCGGTCCGCACCACGCAGCCGCTTGGCGGCGAGCAACTCGAGTTGGCGCGCGGGTCGCTGACGCGCGGGTACGCGCGCAGTTTCGAAACGCCGCGCCAGCTTTCCGGCGCGCTGTCGCAACTGGCCGTGTACGGGCTCGCGGACGACACGTTCGATACGTTCGTGCCGAAGATGCAGCAGGTGGACGCGGCCGACGTGCTCGCCGCCGCCACGGCCCGGCTTGATCCGTCGCGGCTCGTGACGGTGGTCGTCGGCGATCCGAAGTGGCGGGATGAGCTCCAGGCGCTCGGGCTTCCTGTAGAGACCGTGGCGCCTGAGTTTTAGGGCCGAAGTGAAATACTCGTCTTTATGAAAGCCGCGCGGTTTCACGTTCACGGTGGTCCCGAAGTGTTCCGCTACGAAGATGCGCCCGATCCGGTCGTGCCGCCCGGCTGGGCGTTGGTGCGCGTGCGGGCCTGCGCGCTGAATCACCTGGATATCTGGCAGCGGCGCGGGCTGGACCGCGTGCAGATTCCGCTGCCGCACATCTCGGGTGCCGACGTTGCGGGCGAAGTGGTGTCGATGAACGGTGAGTCGAGCGTGGCGCCGGGCACGCGCGTCATGCTGCAGCCCGGGCTCAGTTGCGGACGCTGCGATGCGTGCCAGGCCGGCCGCGAGAACCGCTGTCGGAAGTACGACGTGCTCGGCTACCAGTCGGCGGGGGGCTACGCGGAGCTCATCACCGTGCCGGTGTCCAGCCTGATTCCCATTCCGCCCGAGATCGATTTCATCACCGCCTCGGCGTTTCCGCTCACGTTCGTGACGGCGTGGCACATGCTGGTGACGCTCGCGGGCGTCGGCGCGGGTGACACCGTGCTGGTGATCGCGGCCGGCAGCGGGGTGGGACAGGCCGCCATCCAGATCGCCAAGGCCAAAGGCGCGCGCGTTTTCGCCACGGCCGGCGGCGACGTCAAGATGGCGCGCGCGCGCGAGATCGGCGCCGTCGAGGTGATCGATCACTACCGGCAGGACATCACGGCGGAAGTCCGACGGCTCACCGCGAACCGCGGCGTGGATATCGTCGTCGAACATGTCGGTGTCGCCACATTCGAGAAGAGCGTGAAGAGTCTGGCGGTGGGTGGGCGGCTCGTCACGTGCGGGGCCACCACCGG
>JAKALV010000147.1 GCA_021824055.1 Acidobacteriota bacterium | reverse complement strand
GATCATGCCTTCCGACTTGAAACCGACGTCGACCACCACTTCGGTCGGCGTCACCTTCACGACGGTGCCTTTGACGACTTCACCTTCCGAGATATGCCGGAAGCTGCTATCGTACGCGTTCAGGAGAGTGGCAAATTCCTGCGGGTCCATCCGATCGTTCTCGTCGTCGAACATTGAGGAGAAACCTGACGCGGTTTTTGCACCTCCCTGGAAAAGTTTGATCTTGTTTGCGGTGTCTGAATTGCCCATTGCGTTGTCGATCCTCCTCAGGCCGGATTTCAGCTCCGGCGGGCTGTAGGTTGGCTCCGCAATAAATGCGATAAGCAGTGAATTATCCAGTACTTACGGCTGTAAGGTCAATCAAACTGACGGACCCAAACCGGTGAGGGCGCCCCATGGCGAAGAAGCAGAAGCGGTCGAAGAAGGCAAAACCCGCAAAGAAGGCGGCGAAAAAGGCAAAAGCCCTAAAGGCCAAGCCAAGAGCCAAGGCAAAGGCAAAGGGCAAAGCCAAGCCCAAGGCGAGGGCGCAGGCAAAGAAGAAGGCTGCCCCGAAGGCCAAGGCGAGGGTCCAGATCAAAGCTAAGCCTGCGGCGCCCAAGGCCAAAGCGGCAGCGCCCAAGGCCAAGCCCGCTGCGCCCAAAGCCAAGGCGGCCGCGCCAGCGATCGCCCGCGAGCGTAAAACGCTGCCGGACACCGAGCGCCTGACGCCGGCCCCGGTTGCGCCCGCCGCTGCGACCGCCGCCGACCCCGGGTGGCACGACGCGTTCGCCGGCGACAACACGGCCGATGAATTGCTCAGTGACATCGAGGGCGATGACGAGGAACCGGTCGAGGATCTTGAAACGCCCGGCCCCGGCGACGACTGGAACGACTGACGCGAGGTTCGGCCGGACCTGAAGGTCCGGCCCTCCATTTGCCGTCGGATGGAGCCCGGACCTTCAGGTCCGGGGGATCGCGGCGAGCGCCAGGGCCACGACTTCGTCGATGCTGAGACCGGTCGTGTCCAGATAGACGGCGTCCTCAGCCAGCGTCAGCGGTGACACGGTGCGCGTCCGGTCCGACTGGTCGCGCGCCGCCAGCGCCTGCGCGACGTTCGCCACGCCGCCGTTGTCGCGGCTGGCCGCGTGCGCCGCGTCCTGCGCGCGGCGTCTGGCTCGCTCGTCGGCAGACGCATCCAGATACAACTTCACATCGGCCCGCGGAAAGACCACCGTGCCGATGTCCCGGCCTTCCATCACGATCCCGCCGGCTTCGCCGTACGCGCGCTGACGCGCGACGAGCGCGGCGCGCACGTCGGGCAGCCGCGCCACGCTGGCGGCCGCCGCGTCGATCTCCGGCGTCCGGATCTCGGCCGTGACGTCGTGGCCGTCGATGGCAATGCGCCCGTCGCTCAACCCGAACACCGCCGTGCGGGCGAGCGCGGCGATCGCCGCTTCATCAGCCAGGGCCACGCCGTCACGCAACGCCTTCCACGCCACCGCTCGGTACATGCCGCCGGTGTCGATGTGCCGCAACGCCAGCGCGGCCGCCAGCGCGCGCGCCACCGTGCCTTTGCCGGCGCCGGACGGCCCGTCGATGGCGATGATGAGCTTGCGAGTTGCGGACGTCATTCCCCTTATTATTTGCGCAATGCTCTTCGCGCGGAAGTTCCGTCTCGTCATCTTCCTGATCATCGTGCTGATCGGCGCGTGGGTTGTCGCGCGGCAGTCGCGTCCGTACCTTCGCGCCGCGGCGCTCATTCTCGACCTGACCGGCGACGCCCCGAGGCTGCGCACCTGGCTGCCGGTGCGCGTCGTGCCGGTGACCACGCGGGATGTCGACGTCCCCGCGCGCCACGGCGCGGTGCACACGCGGCTATATCTGCCGGCCGTCCCGACCGGACAAACCGTGGCGGTGTTTCCCGGCGTGCACGGCGGAGGCGTGGACGAGCCGCGGATGAGCGCGCTGTCGCATCAACTCGCCGCCGCCGGCCTGACTGTGCTCAGCGCGCCGCTGCCGGAGTTGCGCGTGTACACCATCCGGCCCCGCTCGACCGACGACATCGAGGACGTGGCCGGCTGGCTGGCCGCCCAACCGGATCTCGCGCCGACGGGCCGCATCGGCATCGTCGGTGTGAGTTTCGCCGGCGGGCTGGCGCTCGTCGCCGCGGGCCGTCCGTCATTGGCCGGCAAACTCGATCTGGTGACCGCGCTCGGCGGATACGGCGATCTGCCGCGCGCGATGCGTTACCTCTGCACCGGCGAACTGCCGGACGGCCGCGTGCAGCCGCCGCACGACTACGGCGCGGCCGTCATCCTGCTGGCCGCGCTCCCGCACTTCGTGCCGGCCGGTCAGGTCGAACCACTCCATCACGTGGTGAAGATGTTTCTTGACGCGTCGAGTGACGACGCGACAGACCCGCCGCGATCCGCGGCGCTCTTCAGCGAAGCCCGGCGGCTGGGCAACGCACTGCCCGAGCCGGCACGCACGGTGATGGGCTGGGTCAACAATCGCGATGTCACAACTATGGGACCGAAGCTCCTGCCCTACATCGAGGAGTTGGGCGGCGCGGCGGCGCTGTCTCCCGAGCGATCGCCGGCGACCCACGTGCCGGTGTTTCTGCTGCATGGGGCGCACGACAACGTGATTCCGTACACGGAAACGCCGGCCATCGAATCGTACCTGCGCGCCCACGGAAACGCGCGCGTGACGTCGTTACTGACGCCGCTTATTTCTCACGCGAACGTCGAGGCGTCGCCGTCGGCTTGGGAGGTCTGGCGCCTGATCCGGTTCTGGGCGGCGATGTTGTCCGCTTCGCCAGGGCTTTGATCTCGTCCGCACTCACGGCGCGCACCTGACCGGGCTTGAGCCCGCCGATCTTCAACGACCCGATGCGCGTGCGCGTGAGCTGCACCACCGGGTGGCCGATGGCGTCGCACATGAGGCGCACCTGGCGGTTGCGGCCTTCCCGGATCACGATCTCCACAATGCCCTCGGGGCCGCGCTTCCCCTTCAGCACGCGGCGCAGCGACACGCCGGCTTCGAGCGTGCGGCGTCCCTCGATCAGCACGCCCTTGCGCAACCGCTCGAGTTCGTGCTCGTCGGGCACGCCGAGCACGCGCGCCTCGTACGCGCGTTCGAGTTGATGGCGCGGATGCGTCACCACCTCGGCGAACTCGCCGTCGTTGGTGAGCAGCAGCAGGCCTTCCGAGTCGTAATCGAGCCGGCCCACCGGGTAGAAGTAGCCGCGCACGCCGCGCTTGGAGAGCAGGTCGATCACGGTCTCGCGCTGCTGCGGATCCGACCGCGTGCTGACCACGCCCGCCGGCTTGTAGAGCAGGTAGTACTGCTTGGTTTCGTCGAACTTGAGCCGGCGGCCGTCGACCTTGATGAAGTCGCGCGTCGGATCCGCCTTCGCGCCCAGCTCGGACACGACGTGGCCGTTCACCACCACCCGCCCCTGCGCGATGAGCTGATCGGCCAGGCGGCGTGAGGCCACGCCGGCCTGGGACAGAAGCTTGTTGAGGCGGATCATGCCTCTAGTGTATCGGCTCGGTCTCGTCACCGCCGAGCGCATCGAACGGCAGCGCCGTCTGCGGCGCCGGCTCCGCCACCCCGGCGGGCAGATCGAAGCCCAGCAGTTCCGACATGTCTTCGACCTTCGGCAGGTCGGTGATGTCGTTGAGTCCGAACCGCTCGAGGAACTCCCGCGTGGTCCCGTACATGAACGGCCGGCCCACGACGGCCTTGCGGCCGACGATCTTGATGAGCTTGCGGTCGACGAGCGTCCCCAGCACGCCGGCGGTGTTGACACCGCGGACGTCGGCGATTTCGGGCGACGTCACCGGCTGGCGATAAGCGATCACGGCCAGCGTTTCGAGGGCCGCGACCGACAGCTTCTGGGTCGTGCGCTCGTGGAACAGGCGGCGCACCCATTCGTGGAATTCCTGTTTCGTGACGATCTGATAGCCGCCGGCCACTTCCACCAGCTGCAGGCCGCCCGGCCGCTCGTAATCCTGCTTCAGGGCGGCAATCGCCGACTCGATTTCTTCCTTCGGCTCCGATTCCAGCAGCTTCATCAGCGCCTTCATCGTCACCGGCTCGGGCGACGCGAAGATCAGGGCTTCGATGATGGACTTGAGTTCACTCATGGGTCATTCCCTGGAAAGTGGGCGCGCCGTCTACCTGCGCGCGCTTGTAGACGCGAATGGCGCCGAAGCTCGCCTGCTGGAACACGCGAATCAGCTTCAGGCGGATCATCTCGAGCAGCGCCAGGAACGTCACGACCATCCCCGAGCGCGTCTGCACGTCTTCGAACAGGTCTTCGAATCCGCACGCGTCGGTCTCGGACAGGCGCTCGAGCAACTGCGTGATGCGCGTTTCGATCGGAATCTGCTCCGGCGGGAGCATCACCTTCGGCCGCTGCTTGGCGCGCTCGAGTACCTGGCGGAAGGCGGCCATCAGGCTGAACAGATCCACTTCGACTTCCGGTTCCGGCGCGGATCCCACAACGTCGTTGACGACGGTGTCGGGACGCTGCCACTGGGCGCTGCGCGCAATTTCCTTCTCGTGCAGCAGCTCGGCCGCGGCCTTGAACTTCTGATGTTCGAGCAGGCGGCGGATCAGCGCTTCGCGCGGGTCCTCTTCGGCGTCGTCCTGCGCGGGGTCGGGCCGCGGCAGCAGCGTGCGCGACTTGATGTGAATCAGCGTCGCCGCCATGACGAGAAAGTCGCCGACGGTGTCGAGGTTCAGCTCGGTCATCAACTCGAGATACTCGAGGTACTGCCTGGTGATCAGCGCGATCGGGATGTCGTAGATGTCGAGCTCCTGCTTCTTGATCAGGTGCAGCAGCAGATCGAGCGGCCCGTCGAAGTTCTGCAGGTGCACCGGCAGGTCGCCGATGATCGATTCGAATTCCAGCTGTCGCGGTTCGGCCATCAGTACTTCAGCTTCACGGCCGCGCGGACGCGTTCCATGGTCTCCTGCGCCACGGCGCGGGCGCGCTGGGAGCCGGCGAGCAGGATGTCGCGAATGTCGTCCGGCCGCTTCAGCGCATCCGCGCGGCGCGCGCGGATCGGATCGAGCAGCGTGTTGATGGCCGCGGCCAGTTTGGTCTTCACTTCCACGTCGCCGACCTTGCCGGCCCGATACCTCGCCTTGAGATCGTCCACTTCGGCGGTGTTCGGGTTGAACGCGTCATGGTAGATGAACACCGGGTTGCCTTCGACCGTCCCCGGAATGTCGGCGCGCACGCGCTTGGGGTCGGTGTACATCTGCCGGACCTTCTTCACCACGTCTTCGGCCGTATCCGAGAGGTCGATGGTGTTGTTGTAACTCTTGCTCATCTTGCGATTGTCGAGCCCGGGCAGGCGCGGCGTGGGCGTGAGAATCGCCTGGGGCTCCACGAGGCCGCACGGATAGAAGTTGCTGAAGCGGCGGACGACCTCGCGCGTCAGCTCGAGGTGCGGCACCTGGTCTTCGCCGACCGGCACGAAGTTGGCGTTGTAGACGACGATGTCCGCGGCCTGGAGGAGCGGATAACCGAGAAACCCGATCGTGGAGAGGTCGCGTTCATTCAGCTGTTCGATCTGTTCCTTGTAGCTCGGCACGCGCTCAAGCCACGGAATCGGCGTGATCATCTGGAACAGCAGGTAGAGTTCGGCGTGCTCGGGCACGAGCGACTGGATGAAGAACGTGCTCTGTCCGGGATCGAGGCCCGCGCCGATCCAGTCGGCGACGTTGTCGTAGCCGTTGGCAACGATCTCGCTCGTATCGGCGTAGTTCGTCGTCAGGGCGTGCCAGTCCACCACGCAATAGAAGCAGTCGTACTGCGCCTGCAGCGCGACCCAGTTCTGGAGCGCGCCGACCAGATGGCCGAGATGGAGCTTGCCGGTCGGGCGCATCCCCGACAACACACGTCTTTTCGCCGTCATGACCACCGAATCACAGGAGAAACGATAACAGGAAATGCTGGACGGGTCCCATGATCGCCGTCAGAACGCCGGTCAGCATCAATCCATAGATGATCAGGAACCCGTAGGGCCGCAGCCAGTTGATCGACCGGGCGACCGAGTGCGGCACCAGACCCATCAGGACGTTGCCGCCGTCGAGCGGCGGGACGGGGATCATGTTGAACAGCGCGAGCATGACGTTCATGATCACGGCCATGAGCAGGGTCTGCGCCAGGACGCCCGGCGCGTCGGTCGACGCCAGGTGCGCTTCAAACAGGAGTCCGGCCGCCACCGCGAGGATCAGATTGCTGACCGGGCCGGCGAGCGCCACGAGGGCGAAATCGCGCCGCGGCTCGCGGAGATTGCGCATGTCGACCGGCACCGGCTTCGCCCAGCCGATCAGCGGAATCCCTGAGGACATCGCGATCAGCGGAAAGAGGACGGTGCCGATCCAGTCGATGTGCGCGAGCGGGTTGAGCGTGAGCCGGCCGAGCTGCCGCGCGGTCGGATCGCCGAGGCGGTCGGCGGCGAACGCGTGCGCCGCCTCGTGAAACGAGAGCGACATGATCAGCACGGCGAGAAGCGGCAGTGACTGCTGTAGGAGTTGAATCGACGGCAAGCGATTGAGGGTATCACGGTGGAACATCGGCAATCTCGAATCTCGAATCGGCAATCTCGGATCGGAAATCGGAAATCGGAAATCGGAAATCGGAAATCGGAAATCGGAAATCGGGAATCGGGAATCGGGAATCGGCAAACCAAGGCCTCGGCCAGTGAGGAATCTCGAATCGGCTTGAAATCGATTCCCGATTGTCGATTATCGAGGTCTACCTTCCCGATTCCAGATTGCCGATTACCGATGTTCGAAATGTCTTCGGACGGCGTCGGCAGCCTTGGCGCCGACAATGGCGGCGAGCTCTTCGCGGCTGGCGCGGCGGACGCCGGCGACCGAGCCGAAGGCGGTGAGCAGCTGCTTGCGGCGGCGCGGTCCGATCCCGGCGATGTCGTCGAGCGCCGAGTGCAGGTCGCGCTTCGTGCGGGACGCCCGATGGAACGTGATCGCGAAGCGATGCGCCTCGTCGCGGATGCGCTGGAGCAACTGCAGCGCGGGCGTGTCGTGCGGCAAGGCGATCCCGGCGTCGCGATCGCGCGTGAAAAGCAGTTCCTCCTGCTTGGCGAGGCCGACCGCGATCAGGCGCTCGAGCCCGATCTCGCGCAGCGCGTCGTAGGCCGCACCGAGCTGGCCCTTGCCGCCGTCGATGATGATCAGGTCCGGGAACGGCCCGCCCTGCTCCATCAGTTTCTGGTAGCGGCGCAGGACGACTTCGCGCATGGCGGCGAAGTCGTCGAGGAAGATCTCCCTCTTTCCTTCTGCCTCTTCCCTGTACCTCTGCCCTTTGCCCTCTGCCCTTTGCCCTAACCGGAACTTCCTGTACTCGTTCTTCCTCGTCCGCCCTTCGACCGCGACGACCATCGATGCCACGGTGTCACGGCCTTGCAGGGTTGAGATGTCGAAGCACTCGATGCGCCGCGGCAAGCCGGGCAGATTCAACACGACGCGCAGCGTGTCGAGCGCTTCGAACGCCGCGCCGGCGCCCTGGCCGAACTGCTGCTGATACGCCATCGCCGCGTTGCGGGTGGCGAGGTCCAGGAGGCCACGCTTGTCACCGCGTTTGGGGACGACGATCGACACCTTGCGTTCGGCGCGGGACGACAACCATGCGTCCAGCGCCTCGCGCTCCGCCGGATCAAGCTCAAGGGCCACGTGCACTTCCGGCGGCGGCACGCGCTCGCTGTAGAACTGCTGCAGCGCCGCGGCAAGCACTTCGAGGGGGTCAGAGCCGTTTTCCACAGATTCCGGCCCCAAGGGGTCTGACCCCGTTGGGGCCGGATCTGTGGAAAACGGCTCTGACCCCCTGAGTTCCACGCGATCCACGACGCGGCCGTGGCGCATCTGGAACACGAGCACGACGGCGCCGGACGCGCCCG
>JAKALV010000146.1 GCA_021824055.1 Acidobacteriota bacterium | reverse complement strand
GGCAGCGCGCGCTTGTGATCCGACACCGCCTGCAACTGCTCGATGCGTCGGGCCACGTCGGCGGGCACGGCCGTGGCGCCGTGCTTCAGGTATTGCTCGAGCATGTCGTAGGTGAAGCCCATTTCGGCCTCGTCGGTCTGGCCGGGCCAGAGGCCGGCGGTCGGCGGTTTCGCGATGATCGGTTCGGGCACGCCGAGTTGCTTCGCGAGCGCCCGCACTTCGCTCTTCAGCAGCCCGCCGATTGGCAGCACATCCACGCCGCCGTCGCCGTATTTCGTGTAGTACCCGAGCGTGATCTCGCTGCGGTTGCCCGTGCCGGCCACCACGTAGTTCATGGCGTTCGCGACGTAGTAGAGCGAGGTCATGCGCAGGCGCGGCTTGATGTTCGCGCGCGGCAGCCGCTGCTTGATGTCCACCACATTGACCGCGAGCTTCGGCTGTTGTTCCCGGAGCGCGTCATCGAGCGTGCCTGCGAGCGTGTCGAACGGCCGGGACAGATCGACGCACGCGATCGGAATCTTGAAGGCTTCGGCCAGGAGCCGTGCGTCAAGCTCGTCCTGGGGCTGGCTGTAGCAGGGCATGATCACGCCCAGCACGTGGCCCGGCGTCGCGAGTTGGCACAAACGCGCCACGACGGCCGAGTCGATCCCGCCGCTCAGGCCGAACACAAGCCCATTCGCGCCCGCGATGGCTGCGCGCTCTCTCAACCAGGACGAGATCTTCTCTGCACGAGTCATGGTCAACAGTTTATAGAGCTGGCCGGGCCATGTTAAAGGGGCAAAGCGGCAAAGCGGCAAAGGGGCAATGAAGAGCTCAGAGACAGACTGTCACTGATCTCTTCATTGCCCCTCTGGCTCTTTGCCCCTTTGTCTCTTTAACGTTGTTCCGTCAGATTCCGGATGGCTTCCGCCGCGGCGGAGTTGGGCCAGACGTGTGGCGGGCGGGCCGTGTAGCCCGCGTGGGCGAGTTCACCCTGGAAGAACACGACCTCCGACGCGACGAAGACCAGTCGGAGCCAGATACGCACGAGCAGGTAGATCTCTGTGACGAAGAACGCCCAGGCCACGGATTCCCACGCCTGCGGCGCGGCCTCGAGCCAGAGGCGCAGGAGCATCAGGAACGCGATGCCGTTGAGCAGATACAACCCGAAGGCGCGCAACGGGCGCCGGCGGAGAAACCGCATCGAGGCCCCGAGCGCCCCGATCGCGCTGCGCCGGTCTTCCACGACGAGACGCACCTTGGCGTAGTCGAAGACCATGTTCAGGATGAAGAGCACGAGCGCGAACGCGAGATAGAGCGCAACGCGCAAGACGAGGCCGTCGCGCTCGGATGTCATGTTCCGCGTGTAGTGGTCGTAGACGCGCGTGAGCAGGAACGGATGCAGGTACTTGAACAGCGCCCAGTACGCCGCCAGCATCACGACGCCGATCCGCAGCATCCGGCCGAAGTAACCGCCGCACGCGGCGAAGAAACCGGCCGCGCGCACCGGGCGGCCGCGGGCCAGGCGATCGAGTATGCCGCCGGTCAGAAACATCCAGAGCATGCCGTAGGCGATGGCGGCGCCGGCCAGCGTGGGGTTCAGCGGCTGATTGTCGAGGATGCCGCTCAGGATCTTCAACGTGCCGCCAAAGCCGATGATCTCGTGGGTGAACGTGCGGCCCAGCCCCTGCGCCTGCGCCGCAAACTCCGCCGCCCACCCCTCGTTCCAGTTCCACGCAACCGGCTCGGCGGCCAGGCTCGAGCCCAGGTGGTCACCGATCATGCCGCCCAGCACCGTGCCCAGCGAGAGCGCGGTCGCGAGCGTGACCACCAGGATCGACGCGGTCAGCGCCGGCGCGGCCAGCACACGCCGCCAGCCCTCCAGAAAGGCGCCGAGCACGGCAGTCTTCACGGGAGGCTTAGCTGAAGAAGGCATAGCTCAGCAGCACCTCTTCCGCCCACGTGACCCAGCGAAGCGTCCATCGGCGAACCGCGAGCGCGGTTTGCGGCTTCGCGGTCCACGAGTTGTTCGTTCGGTTCACATCGAGCAGCAGCATGCGGTCGGGATCCACTTCCACTTTCGCGATCGCGACCGGCGTGCGGTCGTTGAACGCGTGCCACGGCGCCTGGCCGTCCCAATGCGCCGTGGCCGTTGAATCGTCGGCGAACGTGACCCGGACATCGATCGGGAACACCCCGCTGCCCAGCCGGCGCACGGCCACGACGTTGTCGAAACCGCCGGCGGCGGGCGTGCTCGTGACCTGCGCCACCGCATAGTCGAAGACCGCGTTGCTGCGATACACGGCGTCGAAGAACCAGGTCAGGTCCCTGCCGCTCACTTCGTTCGCGATCGCAAAGAACTGTTCGGGTGTTGGATGCTGAAAGGCGCCGCGCGCGAAGTAGGTCGAGAGAATCTTCTGCGTGGTCTCCCAGCCGAGCATGCGCTCGAGCGTGTTCAACCACAGCGCGGTCTTGTTGTAGGTGATGGCGCTCGCGGAGCCGGGCCAGTACTGCCAGGTGGGCGTCGACTGGACATCGAAGTTGGCCACGGGCCGGTACGCATCGAGCCGGTCGCCCGTGATCTCGCGCGTCCAGACCGCGTCGTTGTACGTCCACGGCAAAAAGCCGCCGAAGTACCGCTCGACGGCGACAAACGGGCCGAGCTTTTCCGCCGCGATCGCGCGCGCTGTGGAGAACGTGTTGAACCCTTCGTCCATCCACGCGTTCTCGAATTCATTCGTCGCGACGATGCCGTACCAGAACTGATGGCCGGCTTCATGGATCGTCACGCTGTCGGGCTGTTCGCCGTTCGCGGGAATCTTCCAGCGCGTACCCGCCGTGAAGAGCGTCGGGTACTCCATGCCGCCCGTGCTGCCACCCTGCGCGCGGCCGTTGAAGATCGTGACCGGATCGACGATCGTGATCTGCGGATACGGATAGGCGCCGTACCACCTGCCGTAGTCCCGGAGGGCGATTCGTGTGGCGTTGAAATGCCGCGCGATCTGGTCGTCGGTGTTGTGCTCGGGCTGCAACAGCAGCCGCATCCGCACTTTCGGCAGGCCCGGCTCGTCGAACATCTGCACGCGCTCGAGAAAGTCAGGACTCGTTGTCCACGCAAAGTCGTGCACGTCGTCGGCGCGGAACGCCTCCACTCGCCGCGGGCCCGTGGCGGGCGGAAGCCGGTCGAAGAACGACGGAAGATTGCCGTCCATTCCGGGGAGGTCCCGCCCCGTGCTGCCCACCGTCCAGCCGCGCGGCACGTCGAGGAGCACCGTGTAGCGCCCGAAGTCCGAGAAGAACTCCGTGTTGGCGTGAAACTGATGGCAGTTCCAGCCGCGGTCTTCGAGCACGCCGAGCTTCGGGAACCACTGCCCGACGAAGTAGTAGTTGCCGATCACGCCCGTGCGCGAATACGTGCGCGGCACGTGCGACGTCCAGGCGACGTCAACCGTGATCTCGTCGCCGGGCGCAACCGGTCTCGGCAGCGGCACGCGCAGCACCGTGCGATCGTCCGCGTTGCCATCGTCGGGCGCGATGAACGTCGCGCCGGCCAGAAGGTCCGCCTCGCCGGAAATCGACAGCGCGGTGATGTCGATGGAGCCTCGATCGTCGACCGTCCGGCCGGCATAGGCGCCGCGGCCGAGCCGCGATTCGCGGAGCCATGACGAGCGGTCATCGCGCCACGCGTTCCAATACAGATGGAAGCGCAGTTCCGATGTGGGGTTCTTCGTGATGTTGCGCCAGCGGATGACTCCCGCGCCGGCGATCGTATGCGTCGCTGGATACAGTCGCGCGACGAGCGCGTAGTTGGCGTTGCGCGGAGACAGCGCCGCTGGTGGCGGCGGGGGTGCCGACTGGGCGAACACCGTCGCTCCGGCGGTCAATAACAGGATCAGGCACCAGCGCGCGCGCACGAGCCCGAATGCTAGCATGGGAACTTCGGTCCAGCGGAGGAGCGCGTCATGATCATCAAGGTGCTGCACGTCGGTCTGGGGCCGATCGGCGCAGCCGTCGTGCGGCAAGTGGCCACGCGCAAGGGCCTGCAGATCGTCGGCGCGGTGGACATCGACCCGGCCAAGGCCGGGCGTGGCCTGGGCGCTGTGTGCGGCCTGCGGCGCGCACTCGGCGTGATCGTGATGGACGACATCGCGAAGGCGATCAAGGCCGCGCGGCCGGACATCGCGGTCATCTGTACGGCCTCGTCCCTCAGAAAAGTGCTGCCGCAATTTGAACAGGTGCTCAAGCTCAAAGTGCCGATCGTGTCGACGACTGAGGAGCTGGCGTATCCGGTGAAGAGTCATCGCGCCGTGGCCAAGAAGATCGACGCGCTGGCGCGCCGCGCCCGCGTGGCCGTGCTCGGCACGGGCGTGCATCCGGGATTCGCGATGGACGCGCTGCCGATCGCGCTGTCCGCCCTGTGCGCAAAGGTGGAGGCCATCGAGGTGACACGCGTTGAGCGAGCGCCGCGGCACGAGACGCCCGTGGGCCTCGCCGAGTCGGTGTCCATGATCGCGGATGCGATGGGCTGGCGGCTCGACCTGATTCAGGACGGCGTGGGCTCCGTGAAAGGGAAAGTGCTCGTCAGGCTGCGGCTGGAATTCGACGCCGGTCTCGCCGAGCCGATGACATCGATCCGCATTGCGGGAACGCCGCCCGTCACGGCGACGATCACCGGCGGCGATAACGACATCGCCACCGCGTCGATGACGGTGAACTCCATTCCCAAAGTGCTCACGGCGCCGCCGGGCCTCCGCACCATGAAAGACATGGTGCTGCCGAGCTACTTCGGCGGATAGACCGAGCTGCGCAGGCCGGCCGGCGTACTACGCGCGCGTCTTGAAGTGCTGCACCAGCGCCGACACGAACGCGTCGATCGTGAAGCGGTCCGGCACGACGGTCGCGGTGATGCCCAGTTGCTCCGCGGCTTCCGCGGTGACCGGGCCGAGCGCGGCCACGACGGTGGTGTTCAGCAGGTCGGCGGCCTGTTCGCTGCCGATCAGGTTCGCGAACCGGCTCACGGCGGTGGGGCTCGTGAACGTCACCGCGTCCACGCGGCCTTCCAGCAATTGGCGGTAGATGTCCTGCGCTTCGGCAGACTCCGGCGACGCGGACGCCGTCCGGTAGGCCACCAGATCGGTGACGGTTGCGCCATGCCGCGCCAGTTCGCCGGCCAGCGTGTCGCGCAGAAAATCGGGGCGCACGATCAGCACGTGCTGGCTGTCGAGCGAGCCGGCGGCGCCGAGGGCCTCCACGATTTCGTCCATGCGCACTTCCGGCATGACGACGTCGGGCTTCACGCCGCGGGCTTCGAGCCGGTCGGCCGTGGTCGGGCCGATCGCGCAGATCGAGACATTGCCGAGCGCCCGCATGTCGCGCGGGCCGGACAGCAGCGCGGCGAAGAACCGCGTCACCGCGTTGGCCGACGTGAAGATGACCCACTGAAACGCGTCCACCGACGCCGCCGCGCGGTCGATCGCCTCGGGGTCCTCCGCGGGCGCCAGCCGGAAGATCGGCGCTTCGATCGTCTGCGCGCCGAGCTGCTCGAGTTCGTCCGCCAGTTCGCGCGCCTGATCGCGCGACCGCGTGATCACGATCCGTTTGCCGAACAGCGGCCGTTCGTCGAACCAGCGCAGGTGATCGCGCAGGCTCGCCACTTCGCCGATGATGAGCGTGGCGGAGCCGGTGTCCTGTCCGTCCGCCAGGTGCGCCAGCAGGTCGGCGATCGTCCGGCCCACCGTGCGCTGCGACGTCAGCGTGCCCGAGTACACGAGCGCGGCCGGCGAACTGGCCGCCCGGCCGTGATCGACGAGTGCCTGCAGGATCGCCGCGCCGAGGCGTCCCCGCACGTCGCACACGATCGTGCCGTCGAGCTTCGCCAGCGCGCTCCAGTCCACGTCCGGCAGGCCGTCGCCAACGCCCTCGCTGCCGCGCAGCAGCACCACGGCATCACCGCTGCCCGGGTACGTGAGCGGAATACCGGCGTACGCGGACGCGCCGACCGCCGCGGGAATGCCGGGCACCACGTCAAACGGGATGTGCTGCTCGTGCAGGAACAGCGCTTCCTTGGCGCCGCTGTCGAACACGAACGGGTCGCCCCACTTGAGCCGCGCCACCGACAGACCCTCGCGGGCCTTGTCCGCGATCAGCATCGACAGCGCGTCCTGCGCCATCGTGCCTTCCGCGGGCTCGCCGGCTTCGATCTTCTCGGCGTCGTGTCGCGCCCAGCGCAGCAGGTTGGCCACCGCGCGGTCGTAGATCACCACATCGGCCTGGCTCAACAGCCGCAGGCCCTGCACGCTGATCAACCCCGGATCGCCGGGGCCCGCGCCGATTACGCTCACATGTCCGGAATTTGTCATCACTGAATGGTCGGTGCGAAATACCCGCGCTTGGTGCGGACGACGGCGTCGGGGTTGTCCACCTGGACCACGATGGTACGCCACGCGCCGTCGCGTTTGGGTATCTTCGGTTTGTAGCCGATCGTGTACTGGCTCACCAGCTCATCGGCGATCGCCTGGTACACGGTGGTCAGTTGCGGCAGCTGCTCGACGAAGAACACGCGGCCGCCGGTCTCCTGCGACAGCGTGCGCAGCACGAAATCCGCCTCGTTGAAACCCTTGGTCGGGAAGTCCGTCTTCGACTTGAGGCCGATGCAGTAAATCAGCACCTCGGAGCGTTTCGCAGCGTCAAGCACCGCGTCGTACTCCACCAGGCTGGACGTGTCCTCGCCGTCCGACAGCACGACGATGGCCTGGCGCCGGACCTGGGAGATCGACTCGGCGCGCACCTTCTTCAATTCCGAAAGCGCGATGTAGATCGCGTTGTAGAGCGACGTCGATCCGCCGGCCGTCGTGTTGCGGATCGCCTGCTCGAGCAGCGTCCGGTCGTTGGTAAACCCCTGGATCACGCGGGGCCGGCTGTCGAAGTCGATCACCTGCGCCACGTCCCTGGGGCCCAGGCGGCTGGCGAATCCGACGGCGGCCTCCTGCGCGGTCTTCAACTTCTCTTCCATGCTCGTGCTCGAGTCGAGGAGGATCGACAGCGCAATGGGCTGGCGCTCCGACGTGAAGAACGAGATGTCCTGCTTGACGCCGTCTTCGAAAACCGAGAACGTGTCCTGCCCGAGGCCGCCGAGGAAATGGTCGTCCACCGTCACGGTCACGTTGAGCGACACCAGGTCGACGCCGCTGCGGATGACCTGCTGCGGCGCGGCCGCGGCCAGCGCGCCGGCCGAGAGGGCCAGCGCGAGCGCCGCGATCCACCGCGGGGACTGTTTCACTGGCCGGCCCAGTGCGGGGCAAGGATCTTCAGGTCCTTGCGCGTGAGCTGGATGTCGAGCTTCGACGGCGGAATCATCTGATCGGTGCGGCCGTACGTGATCTGGAACTGGCTGGTGATCATGCCGGCCAGTTCGGCCATCTTGCCCGTCAGCGCGATGCGGTTGAGGATCGCGAGGCTCGTGCCGCCGCTCTGCACCGTCACGTCGCCGACGAGCGCGGCGCGATCGCGGGCTTCGCTGGTTCCCATGTTCGTGCTCGTGCTCTGCAGCACCACCACCCACAACGACGCGCCGGAGGCGCGCAGCGCCTCGATGACCTGCTGCCGGCTCGAGTTGCTGAACTCCTCGCCGCTTTCGTCCACGAAGGCCACGATCAGCTGCCGCTCGGCGGGCGCCTTGCGCAGGGCCTTGGAGGCGTCGAACACGGCGTCGAGCAGGTAGGCGCCCGAGCCGCGCATCGGGAATGTCTTCTGCGCGGCTTTGAGCAGCACCGGCACGGCCGACGTGAACTCCTGCACCGGCGTCGGCCGGTCGCCGAACGTGGCGATCGACATCGTGGAATCGGGGCTGGCCTTGAAGATGCCGTTGATGAACGCGGTCATGCCGGTGCGGATCTCGCTCGTCAGCGCCTGCGTGATGTTGCTGTTGTCGATCAGCAGCGCGATGCGCATCGGCGTCCTGGCGGGCGCCACGGACAGCACTTCGCGGGCCTGAC
>JAKALV010000145.1 GCA_021824055.1 Acidobacteriota bacterium | reverse complement strand
GGTCTTGAGCGACACACGCGCCGCCGGCTGATGCTCGCCGCGCAACATCCAGAATGCGCCGATCGCCGCCATGACGAACGCGCCCGTCACGGTGGCGGCCGTCTGGTTGTGCAGATATTCGACCATCGCCCACGGGTTGAACAGGTACTCGGCCAGGCGCGCCACCTGGAATGTCCCGCCGGCATCCATGGTGTAGCCCGCCGGGTTCTGCATGAACGCGTTCGTGGTGATGATGAAGTACCCGGACAGCCACGAGCCGGCGAGCAGCGCGACCGCCGCCGCGAAGTGCCGGCGCGGACCGAGCCGCGATTCACCAAAGACCAGCAAAGCAAAGAAGCTGGACTCGAGGAAGAACGCAAACAGCCCCTCCATCGCCAGCGTCTGGCCGATCACGCCACCCGTGCGCGCGGAGAACACCGCCCAGTTCGTGCCGAACTGGAACTCCATCGGAATGCCCGTGACCACGCCCATCGCGAAGGACAGGCCGAACACGCGAATCCAGAATCGCGCCGTGTCGTTCCATACGGCATTGCCGGTTCTCAGACCGATCCCCTTCAGGATCACGATGAGCAGCGCGAGGCCCATCGTGAGCTGCGGAAAGATGTAGTGGAACGTGAGGGTGAAGCCGAACTGAACGCGATGCCAGAAGACGGGGTCCGTCATAGGGCTAGACCCATGTTATCTGGCTATTTGTTATCTGGTTAGCTGGTTATTGGATCGGGCTATTTGATATCTGGTTATTTGCGGAACATGAAGAATACGGCGCCGCACATGCAGAGCGCGGCCCACAGGTAGTTGAGCTTCACCGGCTCCTTCATGTAAAGCCACGCGAAGGGGACAAATACGCTGAGCGTGATGACTTCCTGCAGAATTTTCAGCTGTCCGAGCGACATCTGGCCGTGGCCGATGCGGTTGGCTGGCACCTGGAGCATGTATTCGAAGAACGCGATGCCCCAGCTGGCCAGCACCGCGACGATCAACGGCTTGGCGCTGAGATTCCTGAGGTGGGCGTACCACGCGAACGTCATGAACACGTTCGAGCAGATCAGCAGCAGGACGGTTTGAATGAGTGGCGACACGGCCATAGTGTGACAAGGACCGCCGTGGTCTGGCCAGGAGGAAGACAACAATTATCTGATTATCGATACCCGAGGATCCGCGCCGGCAGGAAGAGGATCGCGCGGATCAGCGCCAGCATGGCTTCGACGACGATGCCGACGATGCGGAATGGGAGGGAGATCAGCCAGACAAACGGGAGGAGGACGAGCAGCACCAGGGCCACGGGCCACGCGATCATGAACAGGATGAACCAGGCGGCGAGGATGAAGAGGAAGCCCATGGGTTCTGAGGGATTGGACGGGACCCGGAGCATCTTCGTTGCAGACAATCCATCCGGAGGGCCTACCAGTCCGAGTGGTTCTCCGTGTGCGCGATGTGATGCGCGGTCAGAACAGCGTGTAGATGAACGGACCGGCGGCCGAGCCGCTCAGGAGCACCAGCAGACCGAACAGCACGATCAGGATCACGATCGGCACGAGCCACCACTTCTTGTTGTTCTTGAGGAAGTCGACGAATTCGCGCACCAGGCCCGGACGCGCTTCGCCCGCTTCGTTTACGAATCGCCGTTCGCCGTCGCGCTGCTGGTCAGTCATCGAATTTCACCGGCGCGCCGGGCGCGCTCAGAATTGCCGAAAATAACTCTTCGCGTCGCCGCGCGGCTCCACGCGTATCCAGTAGCTTGCCGCGGCCCGATCCGCCCTCCGGTGGAGCGGATCCCGTCTGGCCAGCCGCATGATCAGCGCGATTGGTGCAAAGACCCCGTAGAAGAGCACGGCCATGATGGCATACGACAACACGAAGCCGACTGGATACGAGACGAGCGTCAGCCCCAGGAAGAGCGGCAGGTTGGCCCGAGGGTGGGTGAGCGACGCCACCAAGCTGATCACGGCCAGGGCCGCCAGAACCGACGCCACCTCGAGCCGGCGCACGCCGAGGCCGCCGAACATCAGTCGTCTGGTCCATGCGCTGGCCGCCAGCGCGCCAAACGCCCCGACCGCGATGAATCCGAACTGGCGCAGGATCCGGTCGGTGGGCTTCCAGTTGATTTCGACAATGCCGCTCATGAGTCAGTCCAATGCAAACTGCGCGAGGTAGGCCTCGCGATTGACGTGCTGTTGCGCCGCCGGCTGGTGTGCCCGGCGAAGAATGCAGTTCTCAAGCACGAGCGCGTCCATGTTCGTGCCGAGAAAGCACCGGTACGCGTCGGCCGGCGTGTTGACGATCGGCTCGCCGCGCACGTTGAAGCTCGTGTTGATTACCGCGGAGCTGCCCGTCAGCAGCTTGAAGCGTTCGAGAATGCGATGCAAGCGCGGGTGCCGCTCGCGATCGACCGTTTGAAGCCGGGCCGATCCATCCACGTGCGTCACCGCCGGAATAACCGATCGGGGCTGTTTCAGTTTCTCGATGCCCTTGGCCGCCGAGCCGGCGACCTCGATCAGCTTGTCCTTGCGCACGCCGGCGACCAGCAGCATGTACGGGCTGTCTTCCTGCGGTCGCACGTCGAAGTACTCATCGACGTCTTCGCGCAATACCGCCGGCGCAAACGGCCGGAACGACTCGCGGAACTTGATCTTGAGATTCATGACCGATTGCATCGACGTCGACCGGGCGTCGCCGAGAATCGACCGGTTGCCAAGCGCGCGGGGGCCGAATTCCATCCGGCCGGCAACGTGGCCGACGACTTGCTCGGATGCGATCAACGCCGCGACCGCGTCCGCCAAGGCGTCTTCGGTTTCGTAGTATTCGTACACGGCGCCCACGGAGTCGAGAAACGCTCGAATCTCTTCGTTCGAGTAACTGGGACCGAGCAGGGAGCCATGCTGCACGTCGTGTCCGCCGTTCGCGCGCGGTCTGTCGAGCAACTGGTGCCACACGAACATCGCCGCGCCGAGCGCTCCGCCCGCGTCGCCGGCGGCCGGCTGAATCCAGAGGTGTTCGAACGGACCTTCGCGCAACAGCCGGCCGTTGGCCACGCAGTTCAGGGCGACGCCGCCGGCGAGCGTCAGGTGGCGCAGGCCGGTCAACTCGTGGGCGTGGCGGGCGATTCGCAGGACGATCTCTTCGGTGACGGCCTGAATGGACGCCGCGATGTCCATTTCGCGCTGGGTGAGTTCGCTTTCGACCGCCCGGGCCGGTCCGTCGAAGAGCGATGCCATCGCGGCTGATGTCATGACGTCGGCATAGCCGTACGCGAAGTACTTCATGTTCAACCGGAACGATCCGTCGGGCTTGAGATCGACCAGGTGCTTCAAGATGGCATCCCGGTAAATGGGTTCGCCGTATGGCGCCAGCCCCATCAGCTTGTATTCCCCGCTGTTCACTCGGAAGCCCGTGAAGTACGTCATCGCGGAATACAGCAACCCGAGCGAGTGCGGAAAGTGCATCTCGCAGAGGAGTTCGATGCGATTGCCGCGGCCGATGCCGATGCTGCCGGTGGACCATTCTCCGACACCATCGAGCGTCAGGATCGCGGCCTCGTCGAACGGCGACGGAAAGAACGCGCTCGCGGCGTGCGACTCGTGATGGCTGGGATAGACGTAGCGTCGGTGATATTCGCCGCGGAGACCGCGGTCGAGTTCGCGCGGCATGTGCAGCTTCTGCTTGAGCCAGAGCGGTAGGCCCATCAGAAAGACCTTGAAACCCCGCGGGGAGTAGGCCACGTAGGTTTCGAGCAGGCGGTCGAACTTCAGCAGGGGCTTTTCGTAGAACGCGACGAAGTCGAGGTCGCCCCGCTCGATCCCGGCCTCACGAAGGCAATACGCCACCGCGTGTTCCGGAAACGACGCGTCGTGCTTCTTCCGCGTAAAGCGTTCTTCCTGTGCCGCGGCCAGGATCTGTCCGTCCCGGACGAGACACGCCGCGCTGTCGTGGTAGTACGCCGAGATGCCGAGAATGTGGGTCACGGTCGGCGGGACGCGGTCTGAAGCAGTGAGCGCACGTGATCATAGTTGGCGGCGGGGAATGACGTTGTCAAACGGTCGAAGCGGGCCCCTCGGCCCCCCCCAAAGGCTCGCCTGTGCAGAAGAGGACAGCCTCACCGCAGACAAGTCCCTAGAGTGGGGCAGTGTCCGACGACCACACCGTCGCCGCCGCGCGCTCGCCTGTGCCGCGCTGGCTCTGCGTCGCCGCGGTCGCTGTGTTCGTCGCGTACGCCGCCCAGTTTCTCTACTTCTTCGTGGATGACGAGGGCATTTCCTACGTCTACGCGCAGAACATCCTGCACGGGCGCGGGCTGATCTACACCCCGCTCGAAGGGCGCGTTGAGGGCTACTCGAATTTCCTGCACATCTGGATGAACGTCGCGATCCTGACCGCGATCAAGCTGCTCCACCTGCCGAAAGTCGATGTGTTCTTCGTCGGCAAGGCCTTGTCCTTCGCCTGCGGCGCCGGCGTGCTGGTGCTCGTCTGGCAAATGATGAAGCGCGCCGGCACCGGCCTTCCGGGCGCGATGGCCGGCCTGGCGTTTCTCGCCACGGCGGGACCGCTGGCGGTCTGGAGCTGCTCGTCGCTTGAAGCCGTGCCGTTCGCCCTCCTGATCACGCTGCTGCTGTGGGCGTTTGTCGGCCGCGAGGAGCCGGCGTATGGCGTGGCGACGCTCGCCGCGGTCCTCGCGATCCTCGAACGCCTGGACGGCTTCGTCTATGTCGGCGTCATCCTCGGCGCGTTTCTCATCACCGGCGCCAAGGTACATCGCCGCGATGTGCTGCGACGCAGCATCGCCCCCGTCGCCCTGGTCGTCGTCATCTATCACCTCGGCCGCCTCCTGTACTTCGGCAGCCTGATCTCGACGCCGCTCTACGCCAAGGTGCTGTACAAACTGTTGCCGCATGACCGGCTGCTGCTGAAGAACCCGGACGTGCCCTACTGGCAGGCCTTCATCGAGGTATACGGTTGGGTGGCCGCGTTCGCCATGGCAGGCCTGGCGCTGCTGGCGGCCGTGCGCCGTCGCGTCGGCCTGGCGCTGGCGATGAGCGCGGCGGGGATCTTCATGTATTTGTCGGTCGTGGGCGACTGGATGTTCGGCTTCCGGTTCTTTGTGCCGATGCTGCCCATCCTCGCGCTGCTCGTGGCGATGGCGACCGGCCGCATCGCGTATCGGTGGCCGAAATGGGGCTGGACGGTCGCGCTGGTGGTGATCGCCTGGACCGCGAGCCGGGCCCCGGGGTTTCTCGCCGCGTACGAACGCGCTGAGGAAGCGCAGAATTTCGTCGCGCATCCCAGCCGCGACCTGCATCGGTTCTTCTTCCCGTACTACGGCCTCATCGACATCCTCGGCGGTCGGATCGCGCCGGGCACCATCACCGCAGGCAATCAGGCCGGGTTCCTGCCGTTCGAACTGGATGCCGAGAACCTCGACGACCTGGGCATCTGCTCCAAGTTCGAAGCGAGGCTGCCGACGACGGATATCTACTTCACGGAAGTGGGCCGGTACTCGCCGACGACGCCCGGACCGGTCATGGCCGCGCAGTCGTATCTGCTCTACTACGATGCGCGCTTCCTCATCCTGCGGACCGATCTGCTGACGCACGCCAACCACGACCGGAAGCCGGAGACGCTGCTGGACGGCCACTACCGCCTCATGGCCGTTGATCCGGCCGGCGAGAACGCCGTCTACGAACGGACGGACAAGCCCGACGACGCATATCGGCACAATCCGTCGATGTTTCTCGAGAATCTTGTCCACGTCTCCTCCGTGGCCGGTGTGGCGATCGACGATGTACCGGTCCCAACGACGGAGGTTCCGCGCAGATTTCCGTACCTGCGCGACGCAATCGGCGATGTTACGTTCCGCAGTCGCCGAACGATGTCGTTTTCGATCGGCCAGATGTCAGACGTCTCCGGCATCGACCTCGCAGGCATTCGTTCGTCCGGCCCGGTGTCCGTTCGGTTCACCCTGACCGGCGCATCCGGCGAAACGCTGTTCTGCCACGAGTTGGACGTCGACTGGCACTCGCTGAAGCCGGCCAAGGTCGACCTGCCGACCGGCCTGCGCGCCTCAGGGCTGACGATCGATCTCGTGTCGAAGACGGACGAGTCCGCGACAGTGACGCTCGATGCGCTGCGCCTGCTCGGCCAGAGTCCTGCGCTCGGACGCTACGTCCGAAGCCACCTCAGCTTCAGCTGGCATTGACCGGCGACGTCGCCGCCGGCGCGATCCGCGTCAGCGCGATGACGCGGCTTGCACGATGCACGGCAGCAGAAACCGGGCGATCACGTGATCGCCGGCAGGCGTCAGGTGAATGCCGTCCGCGAGGAACAGCGGCGTCGGCGGCGGGGGCAGGGCCGCAAAGTCTTTTGCGAGATCGCACAGCACGGCACCGCTCCGCCGCGCCACGTCGCGGGCAACGTCGAGGTACTGCTCGTGCAGCGGCACCAGCTCGGAGAGATTGCGCAGGTGTCGAACCGCCAGATACGCGGGCTCGTGGCCCCGGACATGATTGGTCGGCGCGGTGATCAGCACGGGCGCGATTCCGGCATTGCGCGCCAGCCGGACCATCGCGGACAAATTCGCGCGATACGCGTCGATCGGCACGCGGTTGGGGCGCTCCGCCATCGGGACGGACAGGCCGAACCGGGCTTTGACGATAAGCTGCGCGAGGCGGGAATGCTCGGCGAACGCCAGCAACCAGCGTACACGCTCGAGTTCGGCGTCCGTCGGTCCGAGCGCCACCCAATGATCGTTCCATCCGTAGTAAATCGTCACGACGCGCGGATGGAGCGGCAGGACATCGCGCCGCAGTTGCTCGAGTCCCTGCGACGACGACCACCCGCCGGTGCCGAGCGAGACGCCGGTCGACACCGGCTCTTTCTCGCCGGCGAGCGCCGCGAGCGTGATCTCGGGATACGTGCCGAACTCCGTGCAAGAATCGCCCATGAAGACGATGTCCGGATGCGTCGCGCGCGCCCGTGCGAGGCGGTCCTGGTAGTCGCGAAGGACCCAGAACAGATCGGGATCATCGCGGTACCGGTCATGCAGGGTGGCGGGATCCGGCCAGCCGAACTGGATCGTCGGCATGAGATGAAACTCGAAGCCCTTGATGCGGAGTCCGACTTCGGCGACGCCGAAGCAGAGCAGCACGGACAGGCCGACCAGGAGCACTTTGCCACCGGCCGCGCGGATGCCGTTTCGGGGATCGGTCGTCATGCTGGCTGCGTCAATCAGCCTACCGCGGCGGACAGCCGGGCGCGCTGTTCCAAACGGAACTCAGGCCCGGAGGCTTCGCGACGTCCATGTTTACCAATCGGTTTCTTGGTAGTCCTTGAGGAACTTGCCCCAGAGGTGCTCGCCCGTGTTGAAACCGTGGATGATCGGGTCCACGATGCGCGCGCCGCCGTCGACGATATCGAGCGGCGGGTGAAAGTACTGCTCTTTGACCTTGCGGGCGGCGATCTCGGCCGGGTCTTCGTCGGTGACCCATCCCGTGTCGACGGCGTTCATGTGAATGCCGTCGTTGTAGTAGTCGGTGGCCGACGTGCGCGTCATCATGTTGAGCGCCGCCTTCGCCATGTTCGTGTGCGGATGCCGCGTCGTCTTGAAATTTCGGTAGAACTGCCCTTCCATCGCCGAGACATTGACGATGTGTTTGTCGCGCTCCGGAGTGCGGAGCATCAGCTCCTTCAGGCGCGCGTTGATGATGAACGGCGCCACCGCGTTGACGAGGTGCACCTCAAGCAGCTCGACGGCGGACACCTCGTGCATCAGCAGCCGCCACGAGTTGCGTCCGCGCAGGTCCACCTGCTGCAGATCCTGGTCGAGCTGGCCTTTCGGGAACAGCTGCGCGCCGGCCGCCAGGTCGTCGGGCAGCAGCGCCACCTGCGACAACTCCGCCGCGTAGGTCATGCCGGGCGCATGTGACGGCGCCCCGCCCACCACGAGTTGGCCGGCCGGATCACCCGGGCCAATCAGCGTCGCGCGCTCC
>JAKALV010000144.1 GCA_021824055.1 Acidobacteriota bacterium | reverse complement strand
CACTTCCGCGCGCTCGGGTTCGATGGCGATCTGGCGCGACGGCGCGGTGGCCGCGATCAGCGGCACCGACCCGCGCTCGCACGCCGAGCGGCTGCCGCTCGAGGCGGTTGCCTGGCTGGCTGCGCAGCAGCTGACCTTGCGGGACATCGACACCTTCGTCATCGTCGCGGGACCGGGATCGTTCACCGGGCTGCGCGTCGGCGTCGCCGCCGTGCAGGGATGGGCGTTCGCCACAGGCCGTGCCGTGGCCGCGGTGCCCACGCTGGATGCCGTCGTGCGGTCGGCGGGCGAGGCCGCCGGCGCCGGCGAGGTCATCGTGCCGTGCATCGACGGTCACCGGGGCGAAGTGTTTTTCGGCGCCTGGCGCAACGGCGTGCCTGAGATTGAGGCGTCGGTTGGGCGTCCCGAGGATGTGGTCGCCGCGGTGCGCGCGCTGGCCGGGAGGGCGCCGATCGTCGTGTCGGGAGACGGCGCGGCCAAGTACGCCGACGCGTGGACGGCCGCGGGGTGGCGCACCGCCGCGCCGTTGATGACGCTGGCGGAAGCGGCCGTGCGCCTGGCTGCCGGCGGCGGCGTCGCCGCGGGCTCTCCCCACGCCGCGCGGCCGATCTACGTGCGGCGTCCCGATGCCGAGATCGTGCGCGAACGCGCGGGGCGCCGGTCGTGACCGGTGGGGCCGGGCCGTGAACGGCGGTGTTGAGATCACGCGCCTGTCGGCCGATGACGACCTCGGTGAGATCGCGGCGCTTCAGGCGCGGTCGTTCACGAACCCGTGGAGCGCGGAGTCGCTGCGCTGGGAACTGGCCAACACGGACGTCGCGCGGCTGTATGTTGTCCGCGAAGGGCGGCGCGTGGCGGGCTACTGCGCCTGCTGGGTCATCCTCGACGAACTGCACATCAACAGCCTGGCCATCGATCCCGAGCGCCGGCGGCAGGGATTGGCCAGCGCGCTGCTGCGCGCGGTGATCCGCGAGGCGGTCGCAGCCGGCGCGACGAAGGCCACGCTCGAGGTCCGGCGCTCGAATGCCGCCGCGCTCGCGCTCTACGGGCGATTGGGCTTTGCGGTGGAGGCGGTACGCGCGGACTATTATCAGCAGCCGCGCGAGGACGCGCTCGTATTGTGGTGCCGAACGCTTGCCGCGGTGTGAGGCTTGTGTTACTTTCCCTCCGTTAGAGGTTTTCGTCAGGAGGTGGGGCATGACCGAAGCTCAGGATCTCCATCAGCTGCTCATCGAGCATCACCAGCTCGATGAGCAAGTCCGCCACTACACCGCAATCCCTCATCCCACCGAGCAAGAGCAGCTTGAAGAAGCCGCCCTCAAGAAACGCAAACTCCGTTTGAAAGATCTGATCGAGACGCTCGCGCGCCAACGCGCCAGTTGACCTCGTGCCCGGCGCCTGTGGGGCGTCGCGCGTGAGTTAAGATCTCTGGCGTGCGCATCGATCACGCCGCGTGGCCATTTGTTGCGGTAGCCTGCCTGCCCGCGGTCGTGGCGGCGCGCTGGTCCGTGGCGATCGCCGTGGCGCTGTGTGTGTTGCCGCTCGCCATCGCGCTGTTCTTCCGGGATCCCGCGCGGACGTCGCCGGCCGACGCGTCACTGGTGCTGGCGCCTGCCGACGGCAAGGTGATGCACGCCGGTCCCGCCGACCTGGCGCATGCGCCGGCCGGCCACTGGTTGCAGGTCGTGATCTTCCTCTCGCCGCTCGATGTGCACATCAATCGCACGCCCGTGTCCGGCACGGTAGAGCAGGTCCTGTATTTTCCGGGAACGTTCGTGCCCGCCTACCATCACGACGCGGCGAGCAATGAGCGATCCGAAATCTGGCTCAACCACAACGGCGTCACGGTGGTCGTTCGGCAGATTGTCGGCATGCTGGCGCGGCGCGTGGTCTGCCGCGTCACGGCGGGCCAGACGCTGGCGGCGGGAGAGCGCATCGGCTTGATGAAATTCGGATCGCGCATGGACGTCTTTCTGCCGGTGACCGCCGCCCTGGTCGTGAAGCCGGGCGACCGCACGGTGGCGGGCGAGTCGGTATTGGCCCGCCTGGCCGGATAGAATGAGCGCGATGAACCTCTCTCTGCCCAAGACCCCCTCCGCGGGGCCGCGGCGAAAGCGGCGCGGAATGTTCCTGCTGCCCAGCCTCATCACGGTGGGCAACATGTTTTGCGGCTACGCATGCGTTATGTACGCGATGCGCGGCGATCTAGCCGTGGCGGCGCCGTTCATCGGCGTGGCGATCGTGCTCGACATGCTCGACGGCCGCATCGCACGCATCACCGGCACGGCCAGCGACTTCGGACTGCAGCTCGACTCGCTCGCCGACGTGATCTCGTTCGGGCTGGCGCCGGCGATTCTCGCGTTTGCGTGGGGCCTGTCCGAGCTCGGCCGCTGGGGCTGGGCGGCCGGATTTCTCTACGTCACGGCGTGCGCGATGCGACTGGCGCGCTTCAATATTCAGACCGCAACGCAGGTCGACAAGCGGTATTTCGTCGGCATGCCCAGTCCGCCGGCGGCCGGCGTCATTGCGGCCACGGTGTTTGCGTTTCCGCGGGAGCTGTCCGGGTACCCGCAAGCCCTCGCGTCGGTGGCCGTGGTCGTGGTGCCGGCGATTCTGATGGTGACCACGATCCGATTCCGCAGTTTCAAGACGTTGAACTTCGGCTATCAGAACTCGTACCTGCCGCTGTTTGGATTCGCGCTGTTCCTGGTGTTCATCGCCACGCAGCCGCAGTACACGCTGCTGATCCTGGCGTACAGCTATCTGATGTCCGCGTTCGTCGGGCAGCTCGTCACCCGCGTGCGGAATCGCCGCGGTCTTCCGCCGCCCGCCGCAGCCGGATCATAATCGACGTGCCCCGGCCGGGCGCGCTCTCGAGCGTCATCGTCCCGCCGCACAATTCGACGTTGCGCCTGGCATTCGGCAGGCCGAGGCCGGAGCCGGCGGTCTTGGTGGAGAAGTAGGGCTCGAACGCGCGCGCGCGGCCCGCCTCGTCCATGCCGACGCCCGTGTCGCGAATGATCACGCGCACCCAGTGCGCGTCTTCGGGTGCGGCGCTGAGTGAGATCGCGCCGCCCGAGGGCATGGCCTGCCGCGCGTTTTCGAGCACGTTGGTGACGGCGCGGGAAAGCAGCGTGCGGTCCGCGGCCACGCGGGACAGCTGCGGCGCCAGCGTCACCGTCGCCTGGATCGCGCCGCCCGGCAGTTGGTACGGCGCCACCAGCTCGCCAAGAAATTCGCCGAGCGCGAGCGCGGTGATGTGCGGCGTCGGCGAGGCCGCGAAGTTCGAGAACTCGCTCGCGATCTGCCGGAGCAGCCGCACCTGTCCAAGAATGGTCTCGAGACACTGATCAAACACCTCGCCGAGCGGGCGGCCCCGATCCGCGTGCACGCGCCGGAGGTGCTCGGCCGACAGCTGAATCGGCGTCAGGGGGTTCTTGATCTCGTGCGCCACCTGGCGCGCCATCTCGGCCCAGGCTTTCAGCTGATTGGCGCGCGCGAGCTCGTCGCGCTGCGAGGCGAGCGTGGCGGCCATGGTGTTGAAGTCATCCACGAGCCGGCGCAATTCGTCGGCCGTGTCGGCCACGATGCGGACGTCGAGCCGGCCCGCGGCGATCTGCCGCGTGGCGCGCGTCAGCCGCGCGACCGGCGTGGACACGCGGCCCGCGACGTACACGCCCAGCACGGCCACCAGCATGACCACCACGACGGCGCCGACCAGCACGCCGCGATTGAGCTCGTCCAGCTCATGCGCGAGTTCCCGTTGGCGCAGCGCCAGCGGCACGCTCAGGATCGTGTCGCGGCCGCGTCCGGGGACGGGCGCCGCCGCGATCAGGTACGAGAATCCGCCGAGGCGGTCGTTGCCCGTGTAACTCGGCAATCGATTCAGCGCGACGCTGCGGTACACAGCGGCCGGCGTGCGCGTGGGCAACAGGCCCGAGTCGAACAGATCACGTTGGCTCGTGGCCACGAGCTGCGAGCCGCTGAAGAGGTTCACGTCCTGATTGATCGCCTGTCCGATCCAGACGAGCAGGTCGTCGGTCGGCGCGGACTGCATGCCCGTGCCGCCGGCCGCGCTGGTGTCCTGCAGCGTGAGCAATTCCTCGAAGACCCGCCGCGCCACGATGACCACGTCGGTGGCTTCGCCCTCGATGTCGGCGCGGAATTTGTCCGCCATGTAGGTGCCGAACACCAGAGACAGGGCCAGGACCGGGCCGACCGCCGCGAGCACGAAGTACAGGAACAGCTTGCGATAGAAACTGGTGCGCACTTCCGCGACGAGGATGCGGAGCGGCGCGGCTTTGCGCCGCACGAACGGACCGAAGGCCGTGGCGCCAAGCAGCATCAGGACGAACACGCCGAACAGGAGCGCCGTCGCTTCGGACAGGCGCGTCAGATGTTCGAAGGCCGACGTCACCGGATAGCCCACGGCGTAAATGCCGCCGCGGTCGTTCGAGAAATGCACGTGGTAGTCGCGATCCTCGGCCCGCAGGTCCACCCAGAAGGACTGGCGCGACTGAAAGATGCGGTCGAAGAGCGCGGGCGTGATCGGCCACGCCACGTTGCCGGACGCAAACCGCGTCAGCGGCCCCCAGCCGTACACCGCGACCTGCAGATCCGCGATCCGCGAGGCGCGATCGGCGTCGCCGGGGCGAAGCACGTCGTAGTACGGATCGTTCGACGACACGAACGGCAAGGCGCGGTAGTCCGGCATGATGTGGACGACGATCGATCCGCGCGGCGGTCCTCCGTGAGGATCGCAGATGGCGCGCTCGCCGCGCAGCATCCGGCGCTCTTCCGCGCCGAACCGGCCGGCTTCGCCCGATTGCGTCCACTGGCAGCTCGTCACGCGCTCGCCAAGGCCGGGCGGCCCGTACTCGGGCACATTCAACGCGAAGCGGCTGACGAGCACGCCGTTGGCGTCGTACAGCTCGATCGCGGACGTCACGCGATTGCGCGCGAGACCCGTCCGGCTCCAGACGGTGAAGGCGGCCTGCGTGGGCGTCTGGGGCGTCTGGTTGACGATATCCGCGAGCCCGGCAAACGCGTCGATCTCCGCCTGCGCGGCGCCCAGCTCCTCCTGCAGGTGCTGCGGCTGCTCCGCGCGTTGCACCGCGCGCGCGTACTCCGTCTCGATCACGTGCCGCGCCGTCGCCTCGGCGTAGAAATCCGCGGAGGGGTACGTGACCAGCGCGGGCGCCACCAACAGGCCGAAGAGCAGCGCGAGACGCGCCGCCTGGGTGGCGTGACGGTAGCGGCTCCGCAACCGTTCGCCGGCCAGTCCGAACAGCACGACGGCGATGGCGCTGCCGGCGAGTCCGGCGGTGGCGACGGAGAAACCGGCGGCGCGAGCCACGGCGGCGCTTGCCGCGATGGTCGCCAGCCAGATCGCGGCGGCCGCCAGGCTCGAGGGCGCGAAGGACAACCGCGCCCGCCACCGCTCGGCGGCGATGGCCAGCGCGGCCGCCGCGGTCCACACGCCGGCCGCCAGCCCCAGCAGCACGCCGGCCAGACCGAGCGCGCTCGACAGGCGAAGCGGAAAGAGCGGGAACTGCCACTGATCGAACAACGCGGCGTTCAGGCGCCAATGCAGAAAGACCAGCAGCGCCAGCAGCAGCAGCGCGGCCACGAGCCCCGCGAGGAACTGTTCGGCCGCGAACCGGAGCGGCGCCGTGTCGAACGTGCGCCGTCGGCGCCGGCGGAGCCACCAGGACACCGGTCCCACCGCGGACAGCGCCACGGCCAGCAGGCTCCACACCGGCAGGCGCGCCGCCTCGGGCCACGCCGCAATGCGGGACAACTGCAGGATGCCGACCGTGCACGCCGTGAGCAATGCCGCGATGCCCATCGTCCAGCCGAGGAACTGAGCGGCTGTGCGCGAGCCGCGGCGGCGGTCCAGCCATGGGCCGGCCAGCAGGAGGAGCGCCATGACGATGGGGGAGGCGGCCAACGCGGCGGCGTTCCGGCGAAAGGCCGATCGGGTGGCCGCGATGGCCGCCGGATCGTAGCGGACCTCAACGAGCGGCGCGCCGTCGGGCGCGGCGATCATGAACGAGTGCGGGCGCGGTGTGTTGTCCGCCGCGCTCGATAACGAGGGCAGGACCAGCGTCACCTCGCCGTACGGCGTGTCAAACGCCATGTGCCGCTCCGGGGATCCGCCCACCGAGAAGGACAGGAGGCTTTCAGCGGACGCGACGCCCACCAGCCGGTCGCCGTCGCGAAGGGCGCGGACGTGCACCAGCCGCAATCCGAGGGTGCCCTCGATGACGAACAACGAGTCCGCGCCCCGCAACCGATCGGGGCCGAGGTCCTCAGCCGGGCCGTCGCTCCAGGCAAGGGTGCGGTAGTCGGCCGAGTAGATGGTGAGCGAGGCGGTGCCGTGCGACGGGGCGGTGATGTCGACGAGGCGCAGGAACACCTGGGGCAGCGCCTCGCGATCGGCAATCGCCGTCGCAATGTCCGGCGTGAGCGGGATGGCGCGCGCCGTCAGCGCCGTCAGTTCGGCCGCGCGCGCGGCCAGCACCGCGCGCATGTGCTGCTCGATGCGCGCTTCGGCCGCCTCCGGCGTGGTCCCGAAGCGCAGTACGTCCCAGAGCGCACCGCCCGCGGTGAGCGCGAGCGCCAGGCCAAGGCCGATGAGGAGAAGACGTGTCGACGATATGCGCACCGGTGTACCGGGGCAGGGCGGGCAGCCGCGTGTCAGAATACCACTGAGTGATGTCTGCCTTGCGTCTGCGCGTGGCACTGCGTCGCGGCGCATTGATCACGGCCGCCAACTGGCCCTTGGTGGCTCTTGAATTCACCGCCGACACCTTCTACAAAGCCGCCCTCGGCGTCCCGATCGTCGGGGGCGCCCTCATGGTGGCGGTCCTGATGGGCGACGACCTGTCGTCCCTGCTGTCACAGGGCCTGCGCACCGGCGCGGGCATGGTGCTGGCTTCGCTGCTGGTTTCCCCGATGGCCCTGGTGACCTTCGTGGTTGCGCTGACGGTGGTGGCGGCCGGCGGGGCGATCGTCCTCTTTCTCGTGAAGGCCGGCACCCTGTCGGTGTTGGTCCGCGGCGAGCGCCAAGCCTCGGACGAACTGCATGCCGGGTCGCTGCGGTTCGATCTGATGCGCCGGGCGGACGCCTGTCAGCTGGACGTCCTTCTTGGCGGCGTGCGGCACTTCGGCCGCCGGTTTGTGATTCTGGGCGGATGGATGCTCGCCGGCTACGCGCTCGCGGGTGGCGCCTACATGGCGACGGCGGTCGGGGCCTATCGGCTGGCCACCCGGACGGAGTGGATCTCGGCATTCCCGCTGGTGCTGCTCGTGGCGACGAGCGCGCTGGTGGTCCTGATCACCGTCGTCAACCTCCTGTATCTGCTGCTGCAGATCATCGTCGTGTCGGAGGACTGCCGCGTGACGGTAGCGTGGTCGCGTTTGCGCGCGTTCCTGTTGCACGACTCGCGGCAGGTGGCCGGCATTTTCGGCGTGATCCTGACCATCACGGTCGTGGGCACCGCCGCGTCGCTGCTGCTGACCGCGGGACTCGGGCTGATCGCGTGGGTGCCCTTGGTGGGGCTGGCGGTGGTGCCGATCCAGGCGGCGGCGTGGCTGGTCCGCGGATTGATTTTTGAGTTCATTGACTTGACGGCGCTGTCAGCCTACGTGGCGCAGTACCGCCGTTTTGGGGAGCAGGACGCATGAACTACGAGCCGTTTCTTTCCGCGCAGGGCGGACGCCTTCGGGAATCCGCGATCCGCAAGATGGGCGCGCTGATGGCGCAGACGAAGGATCTCGTGTCGTTTGCGCCGGGCTATCCGGCCGAGGATCTCTTCGCATGGGAGGCCCTCCGCGAGATTGCGCACGAACTCTTGACGGGCCAGGACGGCAAGGTGCTGCAATACGGCGCCACGCGCGGGTACCGCCCGCTGCTTGACGTGGTCGTCGGCCTGATGGCGGAGCGCGGCATCCGCAGCAGCGTCGAGCAGGTGATCGTG